>JAVHLO010000089.1 GCA_031082105.1 Planctomycetota bacterium | reverse complement strand
CAACGCTCTACAACAACGGCGGCACACTGTACTGGAACGGGTCGGCCGTGGGCGGCGGTAACTACATTCAAAACCAGATCGCCGCGGACCAGGACGCGCAGTTCCGCATATCGAAGTCGATAAGCAGCGGTTACGTTGCTCAGATCTCCGCGAACTTCACGGATTTCCCGGCTGCCAATCCATCCGTCCTGTCGATCAGAATTCCTGCGAGCGCGGATTACCCGGACGGATACGGCGTGGATTCGTACGGCTGGTGGGTCAAGTGGGCGCTGACCGGCAACTCTAGCTGGGGCGGCGGCGTGCGCGGCCAGTCGCACGGCAGATCGAGCAGCGAATCGTGCGGAGTCTACGGCGAACTCTACGACAACACATATTCGGCTGCCGCAGGCGCTGCGGGCGTGAAGGGCATGTACAACAAGGGGACAACCGCGACCGGCTCCCTCGGCTATTGGGATGGTGCTGCGGCCTGGGCTGGCTACTTCAGCGGCAACGTGCGAGTCACCGGGGCGTTCTACGATTCTTCCGGCGATGTCGGCGGGGCCGGTCAGGTGCTCTCCAGCACCGGAGCGGGAACAGACTGGGTCGCGGCAGGGGCCGGCAGTTGTCTCTGGACCGATGCAGGCACGTACATCTATCCTTCCGCCAACTCGAGTATCCAGGCATATGATGAGGGACAGACCTACGGCTTGTACTACGGAGGCGGCAATACGTATGGCATGTACGGAAATACCTCGAGCGGCACGGTTGGGGCCGCGGGGGTCTATGGTCGCTACGGTCCCGCCACTGTGGGCTCCGGCTATGGCACGGCTCAGTCGATGGCCGGCGTCAAGGGATACAACTTCTACGGGACCTCATACCACTTCGGCGTGGCCGGGTACTGCTATGACGATCATTCGAGCTATCCCTATGGCGGTGTCTTCGGAGCCGCGACGGTTTCGGACAACCCGACCGTCTGGGGTGCACTCGGCTTCCATGACGCCAGCGGAACGGAATGGGCGGGCTATTTCACAGGCAACACTTATACGACCGGCACACACAGGATTGGCGCCTACACGCTTCCCAGCACGGATGGCCTGGCCAGCCAGGTCCTCCAAACGAACGGTAGCGGCACCGTCTCGTGGGCAACCGTCTCGGGCGGCTCGCTTCCTGCCGGCAGCGAGGGCCGCCTGATGTACTACAATGATCCCACGGGCTGGCAGGCGACCAGCAGTTCGCTCTCCTGGAACGACACAACCAGTGTACTTGCCGTCAATTCGTTCGAGATAACGGGCGGCGACATCTGGCACAACTCGGAACTCGATTTGGTCGCATACCACGAGACGGCCAGTCCCGTTGGAACCAACAGGGCCTTCGGTGTCTACACCGGTACCGGCATCGCCAACCTATTGACGATCCTGAACAACGGCAGCGTCGGCATCGGGACGGCGAGTCCCACCAGCGCGTTCGAGGTCCGAGGCAAGATCAATGCGTGCGGCGACGGCGCAGGCACCTTGACTCCTTCAGGCGTCGGTGCTATCTACGCGGCCTCGGGCACGGTATCGGGCGGCTGGGGCGGCCTCGGCACGATAAACTCGATGATGGTCGGAAACGGAGGCAGTTGCGCGTACTACTCCTGGACCTGGGCGGGCGACTCGACTGGCATGTACTTTGATCACCAGTCGACCGGCGACGCCATCAGGGTGAACGACAGTGGAACGGTTAGCTTCGTCATCAAGGACGGCGGCAACGTCGGCATCGGCACATCGAGTCCGTCCAACAGGCTGCACGTAGAGGGCACCGCGGGCGGCTCGGCGGGCATCTACCTCAACAGCGCGGTACCGTCGAGCACGGCCTCGACGCTCTACAACAACGGCGGCACACTGTACTGGAACGGGTCCGCGGTGGGCGGCGGCGGGTCGTCGCTCTGGACGGACAACACGAGCTACATCAACCCCAATACGACTGGTACCGTGACCTGCCGGATTTACGACACGGGCCAACCCTACGGTCTCTACCTGACCAACTCGCCATACGCGTCCGGTCCGGTCTACGGTGTCTGCAGCGAGCTCAATCGGACCACTGACCTCGGCACGGACTACTGGAACGTCGGAGGGTTCTTCTATGCTCACCACGAGATTATGTTTGAAGACCAGGGCCAGATGATCGGCGTGTACGCCGACGGCCGCGCAGGCGATTTGACTTCGCACCAGAACTACTGGTCCGATGGATTGGGCATCAGCGCGTACGGCTATGCTCGCGGCGGCTTGGCATATGGCATCTACGCCAAGGGCGAGGCGGACGGTACTAATTCCAGTTTTGCGCAGGCTTACGGCGGTTACTTCGAGGGAGATGCTGCTACGTCTGCAACGGGGGGTGTAAATGCATACGGGGTGTATGCCTCGGCTGTGGCGGGAGCAAACCAGACCACTTACGGCATCTACGCGACGGCCTCGGGCGGCACGACGAACTATGCCGGCTACTTCAACGGCAACGTGTACATCACCGGCAGCATAACCAAGGGCAGCGGCTCGTTCCTTATCGACCACCCGCTCGATCCCATGAACAAGACACTCAGGCACAACTTTGTGGAGTCGCCGGAGAACCTGTGCCTGTATCGCGGCAAAGTGAGGCTCGACGAGAATGGAACTGCGATGGTTGACATGCCCGCCTACTTCCCCGCCCTGACCAAGGAAGAAGAGGCCACTGTCACACTTACTCCGGTGGGCAGGAACCCGTTTGTCGTCAGCTACGAATGGAACGAGTCTTGCACAGGGTTCGCCGTGTATGGCTCCCCGAATTGCGAGGTGTCCTATCAGGTACTCGCCGACAGGGACGATCCGGCCATGAGGAAGCTCCGCAAGCCGGTCGAGGAAGAGAAGGGGAACGGCAATTTTGAGAAGGGTCAGTTGCTTTACTCCGACGCCTACGGGTGCGCCGTGACGGGCGAAGCAGGGAAATAGGCGGTTCACCGCTGCGTGCGGCATTGTGCTTCCGTACTTGTCTGAATGCGGCAGGGCTGGCGTTGTTCCTGTCGCTCGGCTAGGAATCGGCCTGCACGCATCAACCTCACCCCGGATACTCATCAACAGTGCATGATTCTACACGGCTCTTTCCACCGGTGTCGAGCGGAATCGACGTGAGCGGCACATTCTGTTCGTACGACGTTCCGACGCAAAAGAGTACCAGATCGCTCGACGCCGACGCGTGCTCTGGCAGAATCGAGGCTGGAAAGCGAGAAAGCGGCTTGGTCGGATCCCACCGCGCCCATGGCGGGATCGCCGATGACCGCCGTTGAGGCACCCCCAAATGCGAGCTGGTTCGGAAGGTCAAAGTGCGACAAGGTTTTCTAACGTTATTTCGCGGCAAGTACTTGATTAATACGGCACTGGCCGATATAATTATGTCAGATTTATGCATAGTGTTGTGTGGTAGGGGGTGTGCGGCCCGAGTTTGACGATTCCGCCATGTTTTCCAGGCGCAGGTGATGGGTGGTTGGTTTGTGCCCGTACGTGCGCCTCTTTTGTATTCGTCCAGGCGCAGGGTCGCAGGCGGGATTCCCATATATAGCAGCTTTTTTTCGGAGAACTCCAATGAGACGCGCTGCGAACGCGAGACACGGTTCGACCGTACTGGGTCATGTGCAATGGCCGCCGGGTCGCAAAGTGAAGTATTTGCGACCGCCGTGGGTATTGCTCACAGCGCTGGCCGCGTGCTTCCTCGCGCTCGTCGCGGGCGGCCCGGGGTACGCACAGCAGGCGCCGCCGAACCTCATCAACTTCCAGGGCAGGCTGACGGACAACGCGGGAGTGCCGGTCAATTCGACGGTCAGGGATATCAGGCTCCAGTTCTTCAACGTCGCGACCGGCGGGGCGGCGATCGATACGTTCATCGCGATCGATCCGTCGATCACGAACGGCATGTACAGCCTCGAAGTGACGCCCCCTGCGTCGGTGTTCGCGGACAACACGGCCGTCTACGTCGAGGTGGCGATCGGAAACGGCGCGGGCGGGCTTGACGGCTCGTTCGAGATACTGTCGCCGCGTACGAGGCTGGTCGCGGCGGCCTATGCGCGCAATGCGGACGCGCTCGACGGAAGGAACTCCGGCAACGCGAGCGGCAATATCCCGATCTCGAACGGCACGGTGAACACGAACCTGAACGCGGACCTGCTCGACGGGTTCACGTCGGCCGACTTCGCACCCGCGAGCGGGTCGAACAACTACGTGCAGCTCGCCCCCGCGGCGGCGCAGACGTGGACGACCGCCAACACGGGCATCTTCCTCGACGAGACGGGCGCGGGCGCGCCGTTCCTGCTTCGTTTGCAGACGGGCGGCTCTGACATGCTGGTACTGGGCAACACAGGCAACGCATCACTCGCAGGCGATCTGCAGGTGATGGGGAACGACCTGCAGGATTCGAGCGGAAATGTGCGGCTGACGCTGGGGACGACCGTTTCGACGCCGGCGGGCGTATCGTTCAGCGTCGGCGAAAACACGACGCTGGGAGACGCGAGCGGAGACGCGCTCACATTCAATGCGTCAACACTGGCGATTCCGAACAACCTCAACGTCGATTCGAACGTCCTGTACATCAACGCATCCACAGACAGGGTGGGGCTCGGGACTGGGACGCCGAACGAGCAGCTTGAACTCACCGGGAACCTTCGCATGCCGGCGACGACGGCGACGACGGGTGTTGTGTACCGTGATGGAAACACGTTCATACACAATTTCGGTACGGAGAGTACATTCATCGGCACCGGCGCGGGAAATCTGACGATTGCGGGGATCGGAAGAAACACCGGCGTCGGGTACAGGGCCTTGAACGCGACGACGACTGGGTACGACAACACGGCGGTCGGCGATAGCGCGCTGAATGGCAACACAGCGGCGGCATCGAACGTGGCGCTGGGCTACAGGGCGATGTTCTCGCAATCGTTCGCGAACGGCGGCACGGCATGGCAGACGCGGAACACGGCGGTTGGCGTGCAGGCGCTCTACTCGAATCAGCCGACGACAACGACGGACGGCATCAGCAACACAGCGATGGGATACCAGGCGTTGTACGGCAACACGCTGGGCTTCAGAAACACGGCGATGGGCGACTACGCCCTCAGGAACAACACCACCGCCTGCTACAACGTGGCGGTGGGGCAGCAGGCAATGGCAACGCAGTCGTTCAGCAATGCCGGAGCTTTTTGGGACTCGTATAATACCGCGATCGGCGCCGATGCGATGTATTCGAATCAGCCGACCGGGACCGGCAATGGCTATGCAAACACAGCGGTCGGGTGCTCGGTGATGTACGCAAACACGACGGGAGCGAGCAACACAGTGATCGGCTACGGTGCCTCGTATTCCAACGTGACAGGAAGCGGCAATGCGATCTTCGGGCGTGAGGCGGGATACGGCGTTGCGGCGAACTCCTACTCGAACAACTCCATGTTTGGATACAGGTCCGGCTACGTGCTGACAACGGGCAGCAACAACCTGCTGTTCGGGTACCAGGCGGGCGACAACTTGACGAGTGGCGCGGCCAACATCGTAATCGGATATAACGTGGATGCGCCGAACGCCACGGCGAGCAATCAGATGACGATCGGCAACCTGATCTTCGGTACGGGTGTCAACGGGACGGGCACGACGATCTCCACCGGCAACATCGGGATCGGGGTGAACAGCCCGTCCCGCAGGCTGCACGTGGCGGTCGACGATGCGAGCAACAACGCCATCACGAACGTTGTGGCCATCGATCACACGACGAGCGGCGCGCCGGCTGCGGGGATCGGGGGCGGGTTGTTGTTCAGGGCCGAGGATTCGGCCACGCAGACTGAAGACGCCGCGCAGGTGGCAGGCATCCTGACAAACGTGACCAGCGGGGCCGAGTCAGGCGCCCTGACTTTCTCGACGCGCAGCGCCGGCGGATCCCTTGCGGAGCGCATGCGCGTGGACGCTTCGGGACACCTGGTTCCCGCGACGACGAGCACGTACGATCTCGGTTCCGCGTCACTGTACTGGAACAACGCATACATCAACAACCTGAACGTCAGCGGCAGCGGGCCGTACGTGTTGAAGACCGGTGATACGATGACGGGCGCGCTGTCCATCACCGTGGCGGGCACCGGGCTGTCCGTCACCAACAACGCTACCATAGGCGGCACGCTGGGCGTCACCTCGACCGGCACGTTCGGCAGCTACCTTTACACCTCGGCGGCCGCCGGCGCAAACGACGCTGTGTATTTCACTGGGACTGGCGTAGGGGCTGCGCGCGTCGGCGCGATCAACGCCGGCACCACCGGAAGAGTGTACCTGGTCTCCGACAGCGCAGGCACGAACGAGGCTATCTACCTGGGGCGCTACGACGGCGTCCACTCGAATACGCCGACGATCTACCTGTATGGCGACAGCATCCAGGGCAATGCCGGGACGACGATCTCCGCAATGACCTGGAACGGCGCGACGATCGGCGTCGGATACGGCGGCACTGGCCAAAGCGGCAACCTCACCCAGGGCGGTGTGATCTATGGGTCGTCAACGACCGCTATGGGCTGCTCTACGGCGGGCACTTCCGGAAGCGGAGTGCTCATCAGCGGCGGCACGGGCGTGCCGACGTGGGGCAACTCGATCAGCGGCACAGTGAATCCGCAATGGGACGTGACGACGACATCCGCGGTATCCGGCGCGTCCGCGATCCACGGTAAGAATGCCTCGACGACGACCGGGATCACGAAGTACGGCGTGTACGGTGAAGCCACGACGGCCGCTGCTACCGCAACGAACGTGGGCGTGTGGGGCCAGGCCGATGGCGGAGGCAGCGCGAACTGGGGCGTGTACGGACAGACGGCCACGAATTCCGGCCGGGCCGTGTACGGATTCGTCGTCGGGGCCACGACAGGAACGGCCGCCATCTATGGCAGCAACCTTTCGAACGCCGCCTCCGGCAGCGAGTACGGCGTGTACGGCGAGGCGACCGGCGGGGGCGCCGGAACCTCGACGCACTACGGCGTGTACGGCCTCGCGAGCGGTGGTGGCTCCAACTGGGCGGGCTATTTCAACAGCCGGATCGGAATAACCGGCACGACAGGGCAGATCGTGCTGGCGGCCGACGCGGCGAATACCGGGACGTTGCAGTCGGCGGCGCTTGGGGCGCCACAGACTTGGACCTTGCCCAACAACTCAGGTACGATCGCATTGACGAGCGACATCCCGAGCGGGACGCCGTCGAACGGCACGACAACCGACAGCACGTTGAGGTGGAACGGCAGCCAGTGGGCGGAGAACCTGACTGTCCGCGCGACGAACGGCGGGGTGCTCCAGGTCGGAAGCGCAGCGGCCGCGGGGTACAGCAGGATCGGCACGACGGCGACTACGCATGGGCTTGCGGCAGCAAGCGACCTCGTGGTGAACGGCGCACTCGAAGCGGACGGCGCCTTCTGGGCCGACGGCAACGTTGCGCTCGGCGACGCCTCGGGTGACACGCTCACGTTCAACGCCTTGACCCTTTCGATCCCGAACAACCTGAACGTCGATTCGAACACGTTGTTCATAGACGCGGGCAACAACCGGGTGGCGGTGGGGACGAACTCGTCCGCGGAGCCGTTCCGGGTCAGCGGAGCGCCGGTCATAGCGGGTGGTGAGCGGCGCATCACAACCCTCATAGACACGACCGCGTGGGCGCAGGGGGTCGGGGGAGGCATTTCGTTCGGCGGAGACTACAACGTGGGAGCGACGATTTTTTGTTTTGCCAACATCAAGGGGATCAAGGAAAACGCGAATGCCGGCGACTACGCCGGGGCTCTCGTGTTCAGCCCCACAGTCAACGGAGGCGGCGCGACCGAGAGGATGAGGATATCGAGCGCGGGCAACGTCGGCATCGGCACGGCGAGCCCGACCAACAGGCTGCACGTGGAGGGCACGGGCGGCGGCTCGGCGGGCATATATCTGAACAGTGCTGTGCCCTCCAGCACCGCCTCGACCCTGTACAACAACGGCGGGACCTTGTACTGGAACGGGTCTGCGGTCGGCGGCGGCGGTCTGTCCAGCGACGGCACCGGCACGGCGACGCGCGTCGCTTTCTGGTCTACCAGCAACACCGTACTGGGAGGCAGCGCCAACCTGTATTGGAACAATGGCTCTTCATACCTCGGCGTCGGACAGCCGGCGCCAGCATATACGCTTGACGTGTCCGGTACGACAAGGCTTGCGCCGAACGGAGCCAGCCAGTATGCCACCCTCGGTCTTTCGGGTGGCTACCTCCAGTTGTATTTGAATGACAGTTCGACCGCATCGCCGAAGATCACTTTCGGCTCAGGGGCAGGAACCGCGACGGTCGAGACCACGGGCAATGTCGGCTTGAACATCGACAACAACGCCACTTCACAGCATTTCAGAATCCGCTCGAACAACGGATCAGGGACACTTGTGGATCGACTCTACGTTCAAACGGGGGCAGCGACGGCAAACGTGGGATTCTCAAACAGCAAAGTCGGCATCGGGACGACGGCCCCGTCCGCGCAGCTCCACGTTTCCGGAACCGAAGGAGTACTTGCCCAGGGCACATTCGGCGGCGGCACGACATCGAGCCTCGGGGCGGGCACGCGGATGATGTGGTACTCGTTGAAGGCTGCGTTCCGCGCGGGCTACGTCGACGGCACGCAATGGGATGACGCGTCCATAGGAAACTACTCCGTCGCAATGGGTCACAATACGCGAGCCAGCGGTCAATACGCCACCGCCTTCGGGCAGGGCTCGATCGCCGCCTCGGACTACTCCACGGCCATGGGTTACGGGACTAACGCCAGCTCGCTGTATTGCACGACCATGGGCGTATTCACGACCGCAAGCAACGCGGGCTGCACGGCCATGGGCAACGGTTCGATCGCCAGCGGAGGGACGTCCGTCGCTATGGGATTGCAGGCGACTTCCAGCGGCGACTATACCATCGCCGCTGGAAACGGCGTCATAGCCAAGGCATACCAGAGCGCAGCCATAGGCGCATTCAACCTCGGGAACGGGACGATCGGCAGTTGGGTGGCAACGGATCCCATCCTCGAGGTCGGTATCGGGACGTCCGCCGCCGCAAGGGCAAACGCCATGACGATCCTGAAGAACGGCAATGTCGGCATCGGCACGGCGAGCCCGACCAACAGGCTGCACGTGGAGGGCACGGGCGGCGGCTCGGCGGGCATATATCTGAACAGTGCTGTGCCCTCCAGCACCGCCTCGACCCTGTACAACAACGGCGGGACCTTGTACTGGAACGGGTCTGCGGTCGGCGGCGGCGGTCTGTCCAGCGACGGCACCGGCACGGCGACGCGCGTCGCTTTCTGGTCGACCAGCAACACCGTACTGGGCGGCAGCGCCAACCTGTATTGGAACAATGGCTCTTCATACCTCGGCGTCGGACAGCCGGCGCCAGCATATACGCTTGACGTGTCCGGTACGACAAGGCTTGCGCCGAACGGAGCCAGCCAGTATGCCACCCTCGGTCTTTCGGGTGGCTACCTCCAGTTGTATTTGAATGACAGTTCGACCGCATCGCCGAAGATCACTTTCGGCTCAGGGGCAGGAACCGCGACGGTCGAGACCACGGGCAATGTCGGCTTGAACATCGACAACAACGCCACTTCACAGCATTTCAGAATCCGCTCGAACAACGGATCAGGGACACTTGTGGATCGACTCTACGTTCAAACGGGGGCAGCGACGGCAAACGTGGGATTCTCAAACAGCAAAGTCGGCATCGGGACGACGGCCCCGTCCGCGCAGCTCCACGTTTCCGGAACCGAAGGAGTACTTGCCCAGGGCACATTCGGCGGCGGCACGACATCGAGCCTCGGGGCGGGCACGCGGATGATGTGGTACTCGTTGAAGGCTGCGTTCCGCGCGGGCTACGTCGACGGCACGCAATGGGATGACGCGTCCATAGGAAACTACTCCGTCGCAATGGGTCACAATACGCGAGCCAGCGGTCAATACGCCACCGCCTTCGGGCAGGGCTCGATCGCCGCCTCGGACTACTCCACGGCCATGGGTTACGGGACTAACGCCAGCTCGCTGTATTGCACGACCATGGGCGTATTCACGACCGCAAGCAACGCGGGCTGCACGGCCATGGGCAACGGTTCGATCGCCAGCGGAGGGACGTCCGTCGCTATGGGATTGCAGGCGACTTCCAGCGGCGACTATACCATCGCCGCTGGAAACGGCGTCATAGCCAAGGCATACCAGAGCGCAGCCATAGGCGCATTCAACCTCGGGAACGGGACGATCGGCAGTTGGGTGGCAACGGATCCCATCCTCGAGGTCGGTATCGGGACGTCCGCCGCCGCAAGGGCAAACGCCATGACGATCCTGAAGAACGGCAATGTCGGCATCGGCACGGCGAGCCCGACCAACAGGCTGCACGTGGAGGGCACGGGCG
>JAVHLO010000088.1 GCA_031082105.1 Planctomycetota bacterium | reverse complement strand
GGCCCCGGTCGCGGCCGGGGCGCGCCGGCTCCGCCGCGCGCCCTGCGCGGTCTCTGCTCCCTCCCCGGGCCGCGCTGGCGAACGCGCACGACAAACTCATCAGGAAACGGCTGGACATGATAGTCCTCGATTCCCCGCGCGCGTTCGGGGCGAAGAGGATGGACGCGACCGTCCTTGCCCGGGGCGGCGAAGCCTCCGTGTTCGCGGGCGTCTCGAAGGCCGGCCTCGCCGCCAGGATCATATTGAAGGCGGAAGACCTTTTTTTTCGCATGCCATGAACCCATGTTCGCCGTGCTCGAGCCGTGAAAAGCAGCAACGTACAACCGGGACCGGATAAGCGCCCCAGGAAGCGTTCCTGGCGGCGACGGCTTCTCGTCGCGCTCGTCGCCCTGCCCGGCATCATCGCCGTCCTCGTGCTCGGCGTCGTCCCGCTACTCGCATGGCTCGGCGCTTTCAACGGCCTCGTTGAATCACGCCTCGAAGATTCGCTGGGCTGCAAGGCGAACGTAGCCGAACTGCGCTTCTGGCCGCTCTCGTCGCTGGACGCGCGCGATGTCACGCTCACCTGCGGCGAATCGCGTCTCTCCATCAGGAATCTCCACGTCGACTTCTCGCCCATCGAGCTCGCGGCCGATCTGAAACTGGAGGAGATCGTCGCGGACGGCGCGCGGCTCGTGCTTGCGCGGGACGCGCAGGGCAAGTGGCAGGTGCCCGGCCTGGAGTCCGGCGGAAAAGGCGATGGCAGGATCCGGCTCGATTTCTGCAGAAGGATCTCCATGCGCAACACGGAGGTCGTCCTCAGGCTCGCCGCAACCGGCGCGGCCGGCACCGGACCCGGCAGAGAGCTCGTGTTGAGGGACGTGGATATAGAAGTGAAACCGGCCGGGCTGCCGCAGAATATAGGCGCGGTGGAAGACGACGGCGCGCTCCTCTTCTCCGCGGTCGCCACCGTCTGCGGGCATGGCGCGCGATCCGCCGGGCCGCTTCGCGTGGGCGTTAGCGGTTCCGTACGTGGAACACTGGCGCGGCCGCATGCCGAAGCGCAGGTCATTGTGAGCACGGAGGATATCGGAAAGACGCTCGGCCTGGCGGGCGAGCTCGCGGGAACGGGCGGGTCGGCCGGCGCGGCCGGGCTGGGCGCCGGAGTCACCGGCGTGGTCTCGCTGGATGCGGCCGTCCTCTACGAGACGGAAAAGGCAAAGCCCGGCGAGCCGGGCAAGTTGAGCATCGACGTCATCACAAACGCCATGGGCGTCGCATGGACGGACCATGACACCGGCAAACCGCGGCTGTCTGACGGAAGAGGCGAATTTCGCGGCATGATTTTCGTCGACCTCGCTTCCGGCGCGATCGTCGGCGGAGAGGAAGGCATAGCGGACGACGGAAGCGAAGCGCCGGCGATCGTCATCCTGCCTCGGTCGGGCGCGTTTCTCGATGCGTCCGGCAAGGTCGAGGGCGAAAACGTGTCGATCACGCTGCGAACTCCGGGCGCTGAGGACGAACCGCAGTTCGCCGACCCGGCGGACGCCGGCATCGGCGACGTCGCCTTGTTCCTGGTCGAGGCCGGCGGGAGGCGCGTGCTGGCGAGGCGGATCGAGCTGGAGGCCCGGACGGGCCCCGACGGCGCGAAAAAAAAGCTGCAAGCCGGCCTGCCAAGCGTTGTCGTGGAGACGGGCGCGCCGGGACAGTCGGGCGGATCGATGACCTGTGTGGTCAACATGGAGACCCCGCGCGCGGAAGGGACGGGGTTCGATCAACTGGTCGGCGATGTGAATGAGCTCGTCGCGCTCCTCGAGATGCCGCTCGAAACCGAGTCGCGCGCAGACGCAAAAAAGGCGAAGGCGGACGTCAGGTTCTCGGTCCGGTTCGAAAACGGCGGCTCCGTGAACGCCAATGCGGAAATCGAGCCGGAGCCGCTCGCGATCGCGCCGTGCCGGATCGAGGCGTTCAACCTGCCGCTCGATTGGCTCTTCGAGCGGGCTGGGCTTCCCGAGTCGACGCTCGCAGGACGCGGCAGAGTCGCGCTCGCGTTCTCAGGCAAGGCCGCGCGGCCGGACTCCGGCCCGGCGGGACTGGAAGGTCGGGCCGAGCTCACCTGCGGCGCCGAAGGGGATGACCGCGTCGAGTTCCGCGTGCCGGTCGGGGCCGGGCACATGGCGGTCTTCCCGCCTTCAAAGATCCGGCTCGACCTCTGCGGCGAGTACGATACCGGTGCCGGCGCAGGCGAGATCGCATGGAACGCGTCGATCCCGCAAGGAGTGCGGTTGAGGCGGATAGCGGACGGCGAAGAGAAATCGCTCGATGCCCTGGACATCGCCGGCTGCGTGGGGCTGGCCGTTCCGGCGAAAGAGACCGCGACCGACGCCAATCCGCCCGGCGCAGAGGTCTCGCTGCGTGAGCTGCGGGTGGCGATGCAGCGCGGGCTTGCCGGCGGCGGCGACGGCTCCGCCCTGGAACGCGAGTCGGCGGATGTTGGGCATCCCGACCGGCCCGGCATCCCCGCCGGCGGACCCGAACCCGTAGCGCGGTTCAGGGCGGAATCGCAAAGGGACTCCATCCGCAGGTCGCGCGTGTCCGCGCTCCTCGCGCTGACCGGCGCGGCGGTCGGCGCCTTCCCGGTGGACGCAGTCCGGCAGGCCGGCGCGCTCGCCACCGGCGGGGAATACCTCGAACTGGGCCTGTTGAAGGACGAAGCAGGTCCCGGCGACGAGGGAGATCGGGCCCGCGAAAAAAAAGAGTATTCCGTGCGCGTCGAGGGCCGGAACCTGAGACATACGACGATCGCCGAGCTGGTCGCGCTGGGCGGCTTTGTGGCGGACGAGTTCCGGGGCGCAAGAAAGGACGGCGAATCCACGGGCGCGACCGGGCCGGACGGCGCGCAGGGCGAGGAGCCCGGCCCGTCGCTCTTGACGCAGTTCCTGGCTGCCCCGACGGACTTCATCCAGGCCGGCACGATCAGTTTCTTCGGCGCCACGACTCAAGGCCGGGCAACGCCGGCGAACGGCGCGGGGGCGGGCGGCCAGGAGGAAGAATACTGGGACTTCCGGGCACGGATCGTCCCGCAGAACGTGAGCCTCGCGCTCGGGTACGAGACGTTCGTTGCGGAGAAAGTGCGCGGCGACCTGGAATTCTCGGGACGGTTCGCGTCGACACCGAAGAGGCCCGGGGCGGGCACGCTCGATTTCTGCGTGGACACGCAGACGGGGTTCGAGGCGATCCTGCTTGACAAGTATTTCATCGCGGAAAACGGACTGCAGGCGCTGGCGGCCGGCAGGTACTCCATCGGGCAGGACGGCGCGGGCGGGCTGAGGCTGACGAAGGCGGAGATCGTGTCGCCGACCTACGGCCGGTGCGACGTTCGCGGCGAGATCGCGTACGCGCCGGGCGCGGGCGGTGTGGAGCGCCTTGATGTCGATGTCGTCGCCGCCGGGCTTGTCCACGAAACGCTGTTTCGCGATTTCGTTCGCGACCCGCTGGGCGAGATGCATACGTTTCTCAAGAAGGCGGACTGGACGGGTTGCACGGACGCGGTCCTGCGGCTCCGGTACCCGGTCGCCGTGAACGGCGAGTCACCGAAACCGGAAGAAACAGAGGCCCCCTCGGCAGATGACGGGTCGCAGGCAGGCCGGCGGTTTCTGAAGGTGGACGGAACCGTTAGGAGCGGCGGCGACATCAGAATCTGGGAGACACGGGTGAAGGGCTACCGGCTCGATACGCCGGTTTCGCTTCTCTTCCCCGCGTCACCGGAAGCGGCCACTGGCGGAGACTCTTCCAGCGGTTCGACCGAGCCGGTCGCGCCTTCCGACGGAGCGATCCGGATCCCGGTGGCCGATCGCGAGGACATCGCGCCGCTGCACCGCGGCTGGTTTCGTATCGCGGAGATCGAGAGCGGACCGATCTCCATCCCCGCGATCGCGACCCGGTTCGCCGCGAGCGGGAACAGCATCTTCCTCTACGACCCGGTTTCGTTCGAGCTCTTCGGCGGTCAACTGGGCCTTGAAGGCATCCAGATGGAGAGCCTGTGGGGCGGCGGCGCGGAGTCGGCGACCCTCAGGTGCAAAGGGCGGGCGAGCGGGGTCGACCTGGAATTGATGAGCACGGCGTACGGGCTGAGGTTCGGGCTCGAAGGCACGGTCAGCGCGGACTTCAAAGAGGTGGAGATCTCCGAGGATCGCGTGCTCCTGAAGGGCGGGGCGGGCAGGGAGAAGGCGGAAATACTGATGGAGGCGTTCGGCGGCGAGACGAACATCTTCGGGGTCGGTATCACGCGGCCGTTCAGCGACATGCGCGGCCTGACGCTTTCCGCCGATTTCAAGGGCATCGAGCTGGAACAGGTTACGCGGGTATACGAAGGCGTGGGGAAGATCACTGGCATCCTGCAAGGGAGGATCGACAACCTTGAGGTGCTGGGCGGCGACGTCATTGGTTTCGAGGCGTGGGTGGAGAATGTCCCGCAGTCGGGCGGATCGCAGAAGATCAGCTCGCAGGCGGTTCAGAGCCTGAAGAAGTTCACGAGCGGCATGCAGGGGCTCGTCGAGGACTTCATCCGGCAGCGCGATTGGCCCTACACGCACCTGGGGATCTACGCGAAGCTGCGGGGAGGGAAATGCCTCTTTCGCGGGAGGTACTTCCGCCATGCGCCGTTCATGGGCCTCTTTCCAAGCGTGGGAAAACTGCCGGACGAGTACGTGGCGGGCACGAATATCGACCCGAACATCGAAGAGTTCTTCGTCATCCACCCGATGGGCGGGGTGAACGTGATAAACGGCACGCCGGGCAACACGATCCGCTACGATTCGCTGGTGGGCACCGTCAAGTCGGTCCTCGAAGGGAAGCGCAAGGCGCGCGTGGAGTGAGCGAGATCACATGACGGGCGAGGCTCCGGCAGTACCGCGCTTCCGGGCGCCGGCGTAGCTTCTTGGCGTTTCTGATTCTACCCCGACCATGGCGGGGGTTCACGTTCAATCTGCCGTGGCGGACAGCGCGGGTACCGCCGCCATGGGCGGCGTAGAAGCCGGTATCCGAGAAATCGCCCGCAAATCAAGCCCGCACCTCGCAATTTCCGGTTTCTTGACTTCCCCCGCCTCTTGTGGTAGGCTCTTACCTCTATTTTCTGTTGGTCGTCCCGGTTTGCTGGTGGAGAGTTTGTCTATGAGAGAGAACATAATGAAAGGCGTTGCGGTCCTTTTTACCGTCATTGTCGTAGGTGTCATCGCGCTCTTTGTCGTCCTGCACAGCCGCAACGAGGCGCAGGCGGTCGGCGAGAGCGACGGCAAACCGACGGGACCGGACAAGGGTCAGCCGATCACGCCAGCCGACGTCGAAGAGCTCGACGTTAACACAGAGACCGGCACGGCGCCCGCGCTCGTCGTTACGGGCCGGCTGCGCCGCACGGGCCTCTGGCTCGGCGTGTCTGCGGTTCCGCGCAACGTGACCGACCCGGCCAAGGAAGCGAAAACCTTCACCTTCCCGCTCGCACAGGCCGAGTTCAAAGAGACCGTGAACCTCGACAAGACCTTCGCCGGCGGCGGCTTTTCCGTTGCGGTATGGCAGAAGAAGGTCGAGAAGCGGGACTGCAACAAAGCCGGCGGCCCGCCCTGCCCCTGGTGCGAGGCGAACGGGTCCCACATGGAGGGTCTCCTCGCGGAGCGCGAAGGCCGCATCGGCGGCGGGCCCAAGGTCGTGCTCGCCGTGAAGATCAACAGCGATTCCACAAGCGGAGAACCGATCGCGCTGGAGATCTCCGGCGAGGTTTCGGGGCTCGAGACCAACTGCTGGTTTGGCACATCGCTCTACCCGAAGGACTGTATCGACCTCGCAAAGGACGGGCAGCATAAGACCGAAGAGATGCCGAACGGCGAATTCTCCGCCACCCTGCCGCTTGGCGAGCGGTTCGCCGGCGGCTCCTGCGAGATCGCCGTCTGGGAAAAGAAGGTGAACAAGCTCGACTGCAAGCGCCCGTTCTGCGCATACTGCAATGCGGCCGGTTGCCATTTCGAGGGGAGCCTGGCGTACAAGACGGACCTCATCAAGGACATCGTGCGCGCCAAGCTCGCGACGAAGGTCGAAACGGTGTTCCTCCCGGAAAAATCTACGGAATTTCCGTATGTGCTGAAGATCGAGGGCAAGGTGCATCTGAAGGACGTCAAGGCATACCTCGGCTACTCGCTCTATCCCGATCCGCGCGAAGGCAAGAAGGCCGAGGCGACACACGAAATCCCGCCTGCGCCTGCGGCCGCGTTCTCCACCTCGGTGGACGTCCCCGTTGCCCTTTGCGGCGGGACGTACGAGGTGGCCTTGTGGCGGACAAAGGTCGACAAGAAGGACTGCAAGCGCGAAAACTGCCAGGTTTGTTCCGCGAAGGGATTCCACGTGGAAGGGCTGCTCGCGTACGAATTTGGCGTGTTGCCGAGGCAGCAGAAATAGCCGTCCGCCCGGGCGGGTCCGCGCAAGTCCCACTTGGCAAAGGGAGATTCAGGGGGTTGTTCGCGCAAGCCCCTGTGGCCGAGGAGCAGAAGAAAACAACCTCCTTCGTTTCGAGCAAGGCGGGGCAGAGGGTTTCTCTCGCGTTTTCCAGAGACTGTCATGGTGACCCGTAGACTTCTTGTCCCTGTCTTCATTATTCTGTCCCTCGCCTGTGCGGCGCGGTCTGCGGATGCGCAGACGCTCTCCGCCCAGGTGAAGGAAGACCCGATCAACAAGGGCAAGCTCGTGCTCGAGGTCTCTGGCACGATCGATGCGCGCGGTGCGTGGGTCGGCCGTTCGTTCTACCCGGCCGGGTGCAAGGATGCGGCCGCCGAGGGAGTTCATGGCGCGTCGCGCGTCAGGCAGGGGTCGTTCAAAGAGACCTGGACCGTCCCCGACACCTGTATCGGCGGCGCGTTTGAACTCGCGCTCTGGGAAACGCGGGTGAGCCGCCGGGAGTGTCAGACCCCGATGTGCCCGCACTGCGCAAGCGCCGGGTACCATTTCGAGAACCTGCTTGCATCCGCCTCGGGCTATTGCGGTATTGCCGCCGTCTCCGCCACCCCCGTGCTGCAGCCCGACATGAAGACGATCATTCTGAACGTCTCTGGCACCATCTTCGGTGGCGACTGCTGGCTCGGCGTCTCGACGTACCCGCTCTTTGTCAAGGACCCGCTGAAGGACGGGCATCACACGACGCTGAAGGCGGCGCGCGGAACGTTCTCCGAGACGGTGCGCGTCTCCGACACCGCTGTCCCCGGCACGTATGGCGTCGTGGTGTGGGCCTACCGGGTCGAAAAAAAGAACTGTTCGATCGAGAAATGCCGGTACTGCGCGCAACTCGGTTGCCACATGGACGGCCTGCTCGCGGCGACCTCGGGCGACCTGACTCGGCCGGTGATCGGGACCATCGCGGGGAGGGTCGCCGCCTCGAAGGGCGGCGGGAAACCGGGCCTGACCCTGACCGGAGAGATCATCGGTTCGAGCGCGTGGATAGGGCTCAGCCTCTACCCGCCGGGCTGCGCGGATCCGATCAAGGACGCGGAACACTTCGCCTTCTTTATGAAGGAAGGCAAGATCGACAAGACGATCACCGTGCCCGACAAGACGGCCGGCGGCAGTTTCGAAGCGGCGTTGTGGTCGAAGCGGGTGCGCAAGAGCGAATGCCCATATCCAGACTGCCCCTACTGTGCGCTGTTGGGCTACCACATGGAGGGACAGATAACGACGTGCACGGGTAAGCTCGAGGAAAGTCCCCCATAGCGTTCGCGTGTGCGGGTACGCGCAAGCCCCCCTTGCGCAAGGGGAAATGTGTGTTGCATGATTGACTCCAGTGCCTGAACGCAAACGAACACTTGCTGTGACCGGCTTGAACGCGACGGACAACCCCGCGCCGGGCGTGCCCGTCGTGCGCAGCGTGAGGCACAGCCCCGGCTGGCGCGGCAAGGTCGTCGGCCTGGCCTACGACTCCTTCGACACGGGCATCTACGACGAGAACGTCTTCGACGCCGTCTACATGATCCCCTACCCGACCGAGGGCGAAGAGAACCTCCTTCAGCGGCTGCGATATGTCGTCGAGAAGGAGAAGATCGACGTCGTCATTCCGACCCTCGACTCCGAGCTCGCAAACTTCTCGCGCATCGAACCGGACCTGAAGACGCTCGGGACGCAGATGCTGATCCCCACGGAATACCACCTGACGCTGCGGTCGAAGCTGAACCTCGCGAAATTCTGCGCGGTGAACTCCATCCCTGTCCCGCGCACGATGATCGCCAACGATCCGGGCCAGATTCCCATGGCCGCGGCCCAATTCGGGCTGCCGCTGGTGATCAAGGGCATCTTCTATGAGGCCATGGTCGCCAACAGCGTTACGGAAGGCGTGACGCACTTCAACAAGATCAAGACGCGCTGGGGGCTGCCGATCATCCTCCAGGAATACATCGCCGGCGAAGAATACTGCGTCGTCGGCCTCGGCAACCGGAAGGGTAAGGCCCTCGGCGCCGTGCCGATGCGCAAGCTGCGCCTCACCGAGAAAGGCAAGGGCTGGGCGGGGATCACGGTCGGCGACGAAGAACTGCTCGACCTTGCGCGACGCACGATGGCGGCGCTGAAATGGGTCGGCCCGCTGGAGCTGGAGTTCATGCGCGCGACAGTCTCGCAGAAGTTCTTCCTGCTCGAGATCAACCCGAGATTCCCGGCCTGGGTCTACCTCGCCGCCCGCGCGGGACAGAACCTGCCGCTCGCCGCGGTCCGCCTGGCCGCCGGCGAAGATGTGAAACCATTCGAAAAACACGACGTCGGCGTCATCTTCGTCCGCCACGCGGTGGATATTGTCTGCCCGATCGATTACCTCGGGCAACTGACGACGGACGGGGAGCTGCACTACTCCTAAGGTGAAATGGGAGGACGCGGCATATTTTTGATTTTGGATTGCCGGCCGAACTGAAGAGCTTCAATCTAGAATCCAAAATCTAAAATCCAGAGATCGCTTCAAGGAGATCCTCTTGTCCACCAGACTTCCCTACGAGAAGCCGACCATCGTCCGGCACACGGTCGGGCTGATGAACAAGTTCGGCCGGACGTCGAGCACGTTCCCACACGGGCGGATAGACGGCGTGCCGCTCCGCCAGCTTGTGGACGAACACGGCTCGCCGTTGTGGGTGCTCTCAGAGGCCGCGCTGCGGCGCAAGTACCGCGATGTCTATCGAGCCTTCGCGCTCCGCTACCCGCGCGTCGTCATCGCATACTCGTACAAGACGAACTACCTCTCGGGCGTCTGCGCCGCGCTCCACCAGGAGGGGGCGTGGGCGGAGGTCGTTTCGGGGATGGAATACGAGTTCGCGCAGCGGCTCGGCGTGCCGGGCGACCGGATCGTGTTCAACGGCCCGCACAAGACCCAAGCGGAGCTCGAGCGGGCGATCGACAACAACTCCAAGGTAAATATCGATTCCTACGACGAGATGTACATGATCGAAGAGATCGCCAAGAGCCGGAAGCGCCAGCTCGAAGTCGGCCTTCGCGTGAACATGGAGCTGAACTATCCGCCGTGGGACCGGTTCGGGTTCAACGTCGAATCCGGCCAGGCCTTCGAAGCGTGCAAGCGGATCATCTCATCGCAGTCCCTTCGTCTGAACGGGCTGCACGTCCATGTCGGCACATACATCTCGGACGTGGCAGTGTACCAGCAGATGGCGGAACGGCTTTCGGCCCTGTGCTACCGTCTTCAGAACGAGCTGGCTACGCGCGTGGCGTACCTCGACGTCGGGGGCGGTCACGCGTCGAAGAACACACTCCATACCGCCTGGATGCCGGCCGAACACACGTGTCCCACGCCGGACCAGTACGCGGAGGCGATCTGTCCGGCGCTTTTGCGCGGGCCGTTCGACCCGAAGGAGATGCCGCTCCTCATACTCGAACCGGGCCGGTCGGTCGTGGACGAGGCGATGTTCCTCGTGGCGTCCGTCGTGGCGGTGAAGCGGCTGTCGTCGGGCGTGAAGGGGATCGTCATCGACGCCGGCGTGAACATCCTGCCCACCGCGTGGTGGTACCGGCACGACATCGTCCCGGGCCAGGACACGGGCTCGATCGGCGAGGAGGTGAACATCTACGGGCCGCTGTGCATGCAGATCGACGTGATCCGGACGGGCGTGACTCTTCCGCCGTTGCGGCGCGGCGATCTCGTTCTGATCAAGAACGTCGGCGCATACAATTTTCCGCAATCGATGCAATTCATCCAGCCTCGGCCGGCCATTGTGACGATCTTCAATGGGAAGGTGGACGTGCTTCGCGAGCGCGAGACGGTGGACTACATCCGCGGCCTGGACCGGCTCCCCGATCGGCTGAAGGGCGGGGGAAAAAGTCCCCTTTAGCAAAGGGGGAACTTAGGGGGTTGTTTGCTGACGGCGATTCTCATCCCGCCGGGGGCAATCCTCTTCGGCGCAC
>JAVHLO010000087.1:2096-10468 GCA_031082105.1 Planctomycetota bacterium | reverse complement strand
GCCCGGTTCCGTCGTTCACCAAGCCGGCGACCGGCGGCGAGTCGTCCAGCCAGATGTCGTCGAAGACGATGTTGGAGAAGTTGCCGACGCCGTCGCTGAACTGAGCGAAGACGCGGCGCAACCCGCTGTCGGCCGGCGCGAGGGTCCATGCGGAAGCGGCGGCGAACGGCTGCCAACCGCTCCACAAATCATCCGCCACGCCGTTCAGGTTCGCGTCGTTCATGAAGCGCATCTCTGCGACGCCCGATCCGCCGTCGGATGCGGCAAGGCCCAGCGACACGACCGTTGTCCCGGTATACACCGCGCCGCCGTTGACGACCACGGAGACCGGCGTCGGCCCGAAAGTGTCCACGGTCACGCCATCGCTCGTGGCGGTCGTCGTAAGCCCTGCGTTGTTCCGCGCGCGGACGGTGGCGAAACAGGTCTGGCCGTGCCACAGTGACACCGTGCCGTTTGTCGCGCCGGTGAGCAGGCCGACGTCCAAGAACCCCTGCACATCCGTGCCGCCCGGCGTGGTCCCAATGGCCCACTCGTAGGCCTGGATGCCGCTCTCAGGATCGGCAAACCCGGACCAGTTGGCGGAAATCGAGGCCGTCGAAATCTGGAAATCGACGTCGGCGCCGGGTCCGTCGCAGACCGTGCCGGCGACAGGTGGTGTAGCGTCGTCGCCTGACGGCGTTGCCTGCGCCTCGACGGGCGTGCTGGTCAAGCCGCCGAGATCGTACGCCCGCAGCGAGAAGACATAGGTTATCCCGTTCGTCAGGCCGTTGACCGGCCATTCGAGCACATCTCCGAGCTGCGCGTAGGGCGGCAGTGGCTGGCCCTGTGGCGCGCACGCGAGCTCATAGCCCGCGACATCGGGGCTTGCGCTTGCGGACCAGGAGAGGTCGGCCCAACCGCTGAAGCCCTGGGCCTGGAAATCGGCCGGCGGGGCCGGCGGCGTCCTTACCCAGAAATGCTGCGTGGCGGTCCATCGCGAGAATGCCCGCTTGGAATCGCGCGCGCGGATCGCGTACGAAATGTGCGTGTTGTCCGGCACCGGCGCGGCGAAGAGATACGAACCGGTCCCGGCCGCGAGTTCGATCTCAGCCTGCCAGGTATCGAGCACTTCGCCGTCGGTATCGTATCTTAGCACGAAGCCGACCGTATCGCCGTTGGGGTCGGCGGCGCCGGACCACGTGATGGTTGGCGTGTCCGTGAAGACGTCGGCGTCGTTTGCAGGCGCGAGTGTCGTCGGCGGCGTGGGCGGGCTGTTCTGGCCGCGGAACGCGTAGACTGTCCCGTTCGCGGACGCGACGAAGATACGCGCGTTGGCGATCGCGGGCGACGAATAGGCCGGCGAATCGAGTGCGATCGAGCCGAGCAGCGAGCCGTTGCCGGCCTGGCGCGCGACGAGTTGCAGAGAGGCCTGGGTCGCCGCGAAGACCGACGAAGGCACGCCATACGCGGGCGCCGGGTTCGTGCAGGCGGGTGTTGCAGCGAGCACGGCCCGCGCCTCCGTGTTGCCCTGGTTGATCGGTCCCCAGACCGTTGTCATTGTAGCTGCATCGATCGCCCACATCTCGAGCGCGTTGGATGGCGCGCCGATGTTGCCGACGAGCAGGAAGAGCGTATTGCCGGACCGCGCGGGCGACGACACGACGAGCTTCTCGAAACCGCCCGGCCGGACGTTCAAGGCCGGCGCGGCCTGCGAACCGTCGGCGGCATTGATCCGGTGGAGCTCGTTTTCGATTCCGCCGGGACAAACGAAGACATACGCGCCGTGGCAGAGCGGCGAGGAGTAGTTCACGATGCCGGCGCTTTCGTACGGCTGCAGCCACAATGAAGCGCCGGTCGCCGCGTTGAGGCCGCGGAACTTCCCGTCGTTCGAACCGGTGAAGACGTTTCCGCCGGCCGCAGCCGGCGACGAGTAGACGACCTCCGGTGTCTGCAAAGACCAGGCCGGCTGGGGGGACGCGCCCGACACGTCGAACGCGATGATCCTCGGGTTCGGGAAGCTCGTGCCGACGACGAGCAGGTTGCCGACGACGATCGGCGAGGCCATCGGGCTGCCGCCGAGCTCGCAGCTCCAGAGCAACTGGCCGGTCGACGCCCGGACCGCGTACAGGTAGCCGTCCTGCGAGACGAAGTACACGGTGTCGCGATCCACGCACGGCGACGCGCTGACGGCGTTCCTGGTCGCGTATTCCCACACGGTCGCGCCGGTGTCTTCGCGGAGCGCGAGCACGCTGCCGCCCTCGGTTCCGACGAAGACGAGTCCGTTCGCGACGGCGGGGGACGAGATTATCTGCGACCCGAGCGCCTGCGACCAGTCGAGCGCGAGCGGGTTCCCGCCGTCGACGAGGATGGGCTCCTCCGAGCACCGCGCACGGCCCGTCTCCGTGCCGCTCCACGACGGCCAGTCGTCGGCGCATAGGTTGCCGGCGAAAGCTGTCACGACCAGCAATGCACAGATCGGGCTCAATGCTTTCCTGTTCATACTGCGAAAGTCGGTCCGCACTATTTGCCGATCCTAATGTGTGACACAGGGCGGCTGTGCCACATCGCAAGTGAACGGATACTCATGCCATGCAACGTCAATTGTCAAATGTCAGTTGTCAATTATCAGTAGCTTGGCGTCGGGTCTATAGCTTCATCGACCAGATAGACGCTCCCGTCGCTGGTCCCGATCATCATCTTGTACGGGTTAGGGCCGCCGAAATAGACGCACGAGATCGTCGTTATCTCGACGTCGCCGAAATCCATCGTTGAAATCACCGTTCCGAGCGGGTTGTTCGAGTTGTCGCGCTCGTCAATGACCATGTACTTCCCGCCCGAATTGCCGACGTAGATGACGTGTCCGTTGCCGTTCTTGTCCCACCACGCCTGCATGCCTGCCTTGATGGCCGTGCCGCCGTCCACTTGCAGTGGGAACGGCGCGCCCAGACCGGCGCCGTTCACCTGACTGAACACATGGACACGGCCCGTATCGTCGCCGTAGTACAAGTACGGGTAAGCAATGCCGTACCAGACGAGTGCCCAGACGCCGCCCGCCGGGTTGTCAAATTTCGGCGACCAGGTGGTGCCTGACGGGTTCAGATGCTGCAAGTCAGCGACACTTCCATACGCGAAGCAGTTCAGCCCGTAGACCTTGCCGTCCGTGTTTCCAATGAACAGCGTCGGCTTGTAACCATTGCCCGGCGTCCATGCGCCGGGAGCGATCTGTATGTCGCCTCTGAAATGGCCTGTCGTCGGGTACGCGCCCATCGCGTCGATGTTCTCGATGGTCGTGCTCGTATCGACCCTGTAGACGCACGCCTGTCCGCCGACGGAATCCGAGCCCAGGAAAAGGTATACGATTCCCAGCGACTTGTACCACATCGGCGCAGTGCGCACGGGATATGGATCTGTTCCGATGAAGAACTCCTGCGTGCCGCCGGCGATGTCGTAGGCCATGATGCCGTTCACGCCGTCCTTTATCGCGCCGAAGTAGACGTTCGGTCCGGTGGTCGTGCCGGAGTCGAAGTCCGAAACGACCGCGCTCGTCACCTCGTCGTTGTCCGGGTCGGCGTCCTCGCCGATGGCCTTCGGGTATCCCGGTGCGACGGCGAGCCCGGCGCCGTCATCGAGCAGTTTGTAAAGCAATCCCTTGGTTGTTCCGAAGTACACGACCTGCCCACCTCCCGCGCCCGGCGCCTCGTCGTCCCACCACGGTGTTCCCACGATGTCTCCGTTGCCATCGGGTACGGTGTAGAAATACTGCGCCGTGCCGGAACCGTCCAGCACATACAGGCGATCGTCCGTGCCGGGTCCGCCAACGTTGCGCGTGGCGGCGTAGATCGCCCAGAAGGCACTGCCCGCGCCCAGCGTGTACGCGGCGGTCGGGTAGCCCTGCACTGCGCCGGAGAGCGGTGTGCCCACGTCATTTACCCAGTTGATCGCCGCGGTGTTCACCTCCCATTCGTAGTCGGAACCCGCGCCGGGACCTGAGCTGCCGTCCACCTTGTCTTCAAGCGTCACAATCACGTTGTTCCCGCCGTCCGAGTCGTTCAGATAGACGTTCTTACCGCCGGCCAGGAACGAATCGTCGAAGAAGCAGCCATCACACACCAGGCTGAGGGCGGACCGGGTGATGGAGAGGTGCCTGTTGCCGGCGCCGGAGGGCGCGTTCTCGAACCGGATGTTTCTCAGCGTGGTAATCGTCGTGGTCGACGCGATCTCAAGCCCATTCTGCGTCGCCCACGAGAAGTTCAGGCCGTCCACCTCGACCTGGCCGTTGACGACGAGCGAGAACCTGTCGCTGCCCGCTCCTGTGTGAGTAATGGTCGGCTTAGGCGCGGTGCCCTGTGCGTAGAGCTTTCCATTGACGGTCACAATCTTGCCGTCGGCGATGTACATCGTGGACGCGTCGGTGAGCGACAGGATTGCGCCCACGGGGACGGTCACGTTCCCGTTGCACGTCAATGTCTGTCCGGCCAGGCTCAGCGTGCCAGCCGCGACGGACAACTGACCATCCACGGTCGTGACACCGGCCAGGGAGGCGGTAGGCGGCGAGGGCAATCCCGTCCTGTTGATGCGGAGGTTCGTCGGATACGTCATGCTGCAGACGGTCTGGTCCACGGTGGTGCTGTCGTAGACGACCCAGCCGGACGCGCCGGCCAGTACGCCGAGGCTGGTGACGGAGGCGGCGCGTATCCGCAGCTCGCCGGCGCCGGAGAACGTGGTCGTCCCGGCCAGGTCGATGTCGCCGCCGGCCTGAACCGTTACTGTTCCCGTGCTGATCGTGATGTTCCCCGCGCCCGAGAGCGTCCCCTGCACGGTCAGCGAGCTGCCGCCGACGGCCAACGTGCCAGCGGTCACCGTGACGTTCCCCGACACGTTCATCGCGGCGCCGAGGCTCACGGACTCCGCGCCCTTGTTCACTTCGACCTGGGCGAAGGTCATTCCGGTCGGAGAGACGTTCTGCGCCACGTCGCCCACGAATTTTGTCGTGCCCGTCCCGCCGAACGTGCCGCCCGTCCGCGTGAAGTCCTTGTTCACTTCGAGTATTCCCGTCCCCTGGACCTCGAATGCGCCGGACTGCAGCGAGAAGCTCCTGCACGCCCTCGTGGTCCCCGTGGCGACGTAGCAGGGGTTCGGGGCCGTTACGATGCTCACGTCGTAGTTCGCGTCCGGGATGCCCGTCGGGCTCCAGTTATCCCCGTCGCCCCAGTCGGAACTGATGGTTCCATTCCAGGCGCATATCATCAGCCACACGATCGAATGGCCGGCGCCTTCCTGCTGACCCGCCTCGCGGTCGTTCTCCGTGGCGGATCCGCCGCCGACTGGCTGGCTCAGTTCGACTACCCGGCTCGCCGTGTAGGCGGCGTCGGTCGTGACAGTATAGGTCGGTCCGCCGTAGAAGCGCACGTTGGCAAAACTGTAGTCGACCGATGCCGAGGCGCCAAGCCTGATGTTCAACGCAGTGCTGTACGCCCACGTGACAGGCGTGACCCCGGTGTTGTCGGTGAGGTACAGGTTGTCGATGCCGTCGATCGTCGCGCCTGGCATCACGCACAGCCCGTCCCCGTCCACGTAGCTCATGGTCATGTCGTTTACATCGATACGTCCGCCGTTGTTGACGCGGAACGAGTACCGATCGTTGTTGTACCATGTCACGGTCGGTCTAATCCCGCCGAATTGCGTGGAGACGAACCTGCCTCCGGAGTTCATGGCGATCGATCCCGCTACCTGGAGCGTGCAGCTGCCGGTCAGCGTCAGCGTTGCCGTGCCGGCGCCGCTTTCCACCGTGACGGTCCCGCCTGCAGCGGTGAGCGTCATGCCACTGCCGGCGACAAGGGCGAGCGTGCCCTGGGTGTCCACCGTGAGGTTGTTGTTCACCGTGGCGGTTGTGGAGAGAGTCGCAGTGCGACCGGTGTTCGAGAACTTGAGGTCGAAATACGTGACGCCCGCCACGGTCTGATCGGTCGTCGTAGAATCGTAGACGACCGTGGAGCTGCCCGCGGTGAACGTCCCGAGGCTTGTGAGCGCGCCGCCGAGCCGGAGCTGTCCCGTACCGGCGCCGGTGAACTTCACATTGCCGCCCGTCGCATTGAACGTGCCGTTGCAGTCGATCGTCGCGGTCGTTGTCTCCAGCGTGCCCGCGACGGTCGCCGAGCCGCCGACGTTGAGTCCATTCGCGCCCACGAACAACGTGCCTGAGATGACGTTGAGATTCCCGGTGAGCGTGATCTCTCCCGTGGTTGACCCTGTGGTCGACGCCTTCGAGATCTCGATGTTGTTGTAGTTCGATGAGAGGGCGACGACATCCTGCGCGGCGGCCGTATCGTCGTATGCCACTGTCCCCGTGCCTGCCGTGAAGGTGTACGGTGCGGTGAAGACGGGCGAGCCGCTGCCGAGCTGAAGGCGGCCCGAGCCGCTGAACTGCAACACCGCGGCGGTCCCGCCGACGCCCGCGACGGAGAAGGCTCCGTTCGCGTCAAGCGTGCCGACGCCTATGTCGAGGACGCCGCTCACCGCGCCCGACGCGGTCACCGACGTGGCGCCGGCGACCGTGATCGTGTTCGCGCCGACTTGGAACGTTCCGGCGGTGACGGTCAGATTCCGCGAGGTCGCGAAGCTCCCCGCAGCGACTGCGAGGCCGGCGGCCTTGTCGATCTCCAGGTCGTAGTACGTGAGCGCCTTCACCGACTGGTCGGAAGAGGAGACGTACTTGACGAGGCTCGAACCCGCGGTGAACGAAGCGAAGTTCGAGACCGTCCCGGCCAGCCGGAGCGTGCCTGCGCCGGTGAAGGTGAGACCGCCGGTGGAGTCGAACGTGCCGCCGACATCGATGAGCGCGGTGGCCGCGGTGATTGACCCGGCGTTCGTGAGTCCGCCGCCGATCCCGATGTTGTTCGCCCCCAGCGCAAGGATTCCCGAGGTCACAGTCAACGAGCCGCCGAGTGCAAGTGGCGCAGCCGTGCTCGCGGTCTGAGTGTCTTTCACAATCTGCAAGTTGAAATAGGCGAGGGTCTGCACGGTCTGAGGATTCGACGCATCATCGTAAACGATCGTCGAGTTGCCGGGAACGAATGTGATGGCGCCGATGGTGACCGAGGAACCGAACTTCAAGAAACCCGTGCCGCCCGCACCGAACGTGATCGTCGAACCGCCCGCGGCGTTGAATGGGCCGTTCGCGTCGTAGGTGCCCGACCCGATCGAGAGCGTTCCGGTGACGGATGTGGTGGTCGACGACGACGTATTCACGGACCAGGCGCCCACGGCGAACGTGCCGCTCGTGATAGTGCAGTTGCCGTTGATGAGGAAGCTGCCCGTGCAGTTCCCGGCGGACGCCCCCTTGTCGATCGTCAGGTGATGATACGTAACGTCGTCGATATCCTGGTCGGCGGCGGCGTTGTATTTGACGGTGCTCCCCGAAGCGGCGGAGAATGTCCCGAGTCCTGTGACGGGCCCGGAGAGTTCGAGCGTCCCGGCGCCCGTGATATTGACGTTTGCCCCCGTCGCGTTGAAAGTACCGGTGACGTCGACAAGCGCCGTCGAGAACGTCAGCGTCTTTCCCGCGGCGACCGTGAGGTTGCCGGCGACCGCCAGGTTGTTCGTGCCCAGCGACAGCGTGCCCGCCTGGACGGTGACGTTGCCGCTGTCGGCGGTCGCTATAACCCCGTTGGAAGAGGCGGTCTGCGCGCCCACATTGATGAGCAGGTTGCGATACGTGAACGCGTAAACCGTGACCGCGCCGGTCGAGCAGTAGTACTCGACGGTCGAGCCCGCGAAAGTGGTGAGCCACGAGAACGAGCTTATCGTGCCGCCCAGCCTCAAGGTGCCGGCGTCGGTGAACGACACGGCGCCCGTGCAGGCGAAACTGCCGGCTGCATTGACGGTGGCGGCGCCGATGGAAAGCGCCGCGGCGACGTCCGTGGCGCCGGAGACGGTGAGCGTGCCGCCCGTCACCGACAGTGTTCCCGCCGCAACGCTGAGGTTCCCGCCGACACCGGCCGATGCCCCGAGTGTCGCGGTGGTCGACGTGCTGATCGTCAAGTGGTTGTAGGTGGTCGCATGGACGGTCTGTCCCGCCCCGAGGTATTCCACCGTACCCGTCGAGGGCGTCAGCGTACCGAGGTTGGGGGTGTCGCCGGCGGATGCGAGTTTCAGCTTGCCTGCGCCGGTGAATGTGGTCGCCGCCCCGCTCGCCGTGAAAGCGCCGCCGGCGGTGTATGTGCCCGAACCGATCTTCAACTCCTTGCCGGCCGCGATCGTCGTGGCGCCGGTCACGTTCACCGCGTAGCCCGCGATATCCATGATGCCGTCGGTGACCGTGATGGTCCCCGCAACGGTGAGGGCCGAGTTGGCGGTCAGCGTGGTCCCGGTGGTCTTGAGCACCTCGATATTGC
>JAVHLO010000087.1:0-2086 GCA_031082105.1 Planctomycetota bacterium | reverse complement strand
ATTGCGGAAATCGCCCGTCCCCGTCTGCGTGATCTTCTGCGCGAGCCCGCCCTGGAAGCTGATCGTACCGGCCGTGAGATTGACCGTGCCGGTCAGGTTGCATTTGAAGTCGCCCCAGACCTGGAGCGTGTTCGCCGCGTTCATCACCAGCGTGCCGGTCGTGATCTCGATCCCCTTGCAGGCGGCGGTGGCGACATCGATGCGGCAGTTGGCGTTGCCCACGGGGATCCTGACAATGTCGGCGGAAGTGGGGATGAGCCCGTCGCTCCAGTTGTTGTCCTGGTTCCAGGCGTCAGCGGTCGGCGCGCCTCCGCCAACCCACACCTTCGCCAGCACCCACCTGATGGTGCCTGCCTGGTCGCCGGCCTGGATTCCGGTCTCCTGGTCGTTCTCGAGGGTCGTGCCCGTCGCGTTGAGCATCTCGATTACCCCGCCGAACCCGGCCGCGGTGGCGACGGAGCAGTTCATGGTGTTGTCGAACGAGCAATCCGCGAAGCCGAACGTGCCGGCGGCGATACGCACGTTGAGGAACGAGGTGTAGCCGAGCCCGTCTGGCGTTGGCGTGCTGGTCGTGCCGTTGGAGAATGCTATGCCGTCGATATCGGTGATCGTTGCGCCGCTCTGGACCTTCAGGCCGTCGCCGTCGCTGTAGCGGAACTCGAGGCCTGCGATGTTCGCGGTGGCGCCGCTGTTGACGTCGAAGCCGTAGCGGGTCGCGCCCGTCCACGTGACGGTCGGCTTCAGTCCCGCGGACAGCGCGGTCGAGAACGTGCCGTTGCCGTTGAACGCGATTGAGGCTGCGAGCCTGAGCACGCAGTTGCCGGTCATCGAGATCCCGGCGGCGCTGCCGCCGCCGCCGACCGAGACCGCGCCGGCGACCGTCAGGTCGGAACCCGCGGCCATCTGGAGCGTGCCCGGATTCACAGTGAGCGTGTTGGCGACCGTCGCGGTCCCGGAAAGCGTCGCGGTCTGACCGGTGCAGGCGATGTCGAGCGCGTAGTAGCCGACCGGCGCGACCGTCTGGCCGGCCGCCGTGTTGTTGTACCTGACGGTGCTCGCGCCTCCGTGCGTGAACGTGCCGAGCGAAGTGACCGGCCCGCTCAACTCGAGCAACCCGCCGCCGGCAAGGAAGGTCACGCTGCCGCCGTTGGCGTTGAACGTGCCCGCGGCATCGACCGTCCCCGGAGCGCCGGCGGTGGCGATGCGCAGGATCGCGCCCGTGCCGACCGACACGTTGCCCGCGATGTTGATCGTGTTCGCCCCGACGGCGAATGTCCCCGCGCTGATGCTCAAATTCCCATTGAGATTGAAGCTGCCCGCCGCGTTGCCGGTCCAGCCGCTCTTGTTGATCGTGAGGTTGCAGTAGGTCACGGCGACGACGGTCTGGTCTGCGCCTGTGGAATTGTATTCCACGGTGCCCAGCGTGTTGGTCAGGCCCGCAAAGCCGACCACGTTTCCAGCGAGCTTCAGGAATCCAGCGCCCGTGAAGTCGACCAGCGCTCCCGCGCCGGACGCATCGAACTGGCCGGCAACGGTGCAGGTCCCCGTGCCGATGCTTAAGGTCGTCCCTGCTGAAACGGTCGCGGTCCCTGTGACCCCGAGCGTGTACGAACCTATCCCGAGTGTCCCGCCGGCGATGAGCAGATTCCCGCCCGCGGTCGCGTTGCCTGCAAGTGTGCCGACCGTGGCGCCCTTATCGATCTCGAGATGGTGGTACGCAACGCCCTGTACGTTCTGGGGCAGGGCGGTGGAGGTATAGCGGACCGTGGATCCTGTCGCGGCCGAGAACGTCCCGAGCCCGGTAACTTCTGCGCCGAGCGCGAGCGTGGAGGCGTTTATGAGTTGGACGTTTGCGCCTGATGCGGCCCCGAACGCGCCGCCGGCCGTGAGCGTCCCGCCGGCGCCGGCCGTTCCGACCGTCAGAGTTGCGCTTGCGGCCACGGCCGTTGCCCCGGTCACGGAAACCGGGTTTGCGCCCGCCGCGAACGTGCCCGAGTTGACGGTCAGTGCGCCCGCGACCGTCATCGCGCCAGCTGCCGTGCCCGTGAAGCCGCCCTTCGTGACGGTGAGGTTGTAGTACGTCGCA
>JAVHLO010000086.1:8939-10487 GCA_031082105.1 Planctomycetota bacterium | reverse complement strand
CTCACTGCAAATTCCTGTTTCGTCGAAAAGTCTTGACAGCGACCTACATAGCAGGAGTACCAGTGCCACGGCGGGTCCGATACCTCGGTGATGAAGCGATAACCCGATTTGTAACCGTTCGCGAAGGCCTGGTCGCCAAGGTACTTCTGCCCGACGAGGGTCTGGACGTCGGTGTACTGCTTGTTGATGCAGTGGTATTGCTGTTCGGCGCTGAATATTGCGCGCAACGAGTGCATGGCTGACGCCTCGTTTGCGACGGCTTTGCTCTGGAGTATCATCGGGATCGAGATGGCAAGCACGGCGGCGATGATGGCCACGACGATGAGTATCTCCAACAGCGTGAGGCCTGCGCGGGCCTCGCCGCGCGCTTCTCGCGCCGGATCGCCGGAACGGCGGCGCCGGGCTGTCTCGACTTCACGCCTGACGCGCGCAGTGTCGTTGCACAGGCCTGTTTTGCTTGGTATCGCTGTGGTCATTCTCGTTGCCTGCAGTTCGTCGGTTGCAATCGATGACGGCCGCGCTACTTGGCGTCGGGGCCGAGTTTCATGTTTGACGGCGCGGCCTTTGCCAGTTGGCCGAGGACCGTTGCGGCAAGCTGCTTTGCCTCGTCGATGCCGCCCGGCTCAACCAGTTTTGCCGAGAGTTTCTCCATGTTCGCCCGAACCTCCATCAACGTCTTGTGGCGTTCCGCGAGCTTGCGGACCGTCGTGTTTACCGCCTCGGCGACGCCGGTGAGATAGTCGTTCTTTCGCAGGGTGACGGTGAAGTAGTAATCGCCGGCGGCCATCCGTTCGAGGCACTTTTCAATCCGATACGCCGGTCCGGCGATGCGGTGGGACAGAAAGACCGTGTACAGCGCGAGGAGGATCGTGATCAACACTATGGCCCCGGCGTTGTACCGGAGCATCTCAGACAATCGTTCCAGCATTGCGGCTTCGCTGGACAACTCGCGGACGAGCCGGGCGCCGACGAACATGACCGCGATGATCACGACGATGAAGCCGAGCGTCATGAGCAGCCACGTGGACAGGAACTTGAACTGGAACTCCCTGTCAATGAGATAAACCCTTCGTCTGTCCCGGATGGCCGTGTCGCCCTTCTTGGGCGAATTCGACGCCTCTTCCATTGATGTCGCCCTTCAAATGAGAAGCAGGAAGCGGAAAGCGAAAAAAGACCGCGCCGCTCGTATCTTGATCTGCGCCTTTCGTCTCCCGCGCATGGTTCGGTTGCCACGCGCCAGGTGAGCGGATGCGAACGCATTATCTCTAGCATTTTTGTCGGCGACGTGCAAGGAAATGGCGGTTTCCGGGTGCAGGAGCAGTCTATGGGCGGTTCCTTTGCTCATCAAGCCCGACAGTTCGCGGCGGCGACTTCAATCGCTCGTCCGCCCGGCGACTGAAGTCGCTACTGCGAGCCAAGGCGACTTCGGCATCCACAAACTACACCTGCACCCGCGGCATCCGTCATCACTCGCCTTTCGATTTCGACGATGTCTTGCTCACAACGGTCATGCTGATGGAAATTCCTTCCTTGGTGGACTTCGAGCAG
>JAVHLO010000086.1:4324-8929 GCA_031082105.1 Planctomycetota bacterium | reverse complement strand
CAGATCGTCATCGCCTTCACTGAAGCGACCGCGCCAACCACGTCCAGCACCTTCTGTTCCGCGGCGCGTCGCTCGGCCTCGACCCTTTCCATCACGAGCCGGTCCGCCTTCTCGAGCAATTGCTGCAAGTCTGCCGATGGCTGACGCCCGCGGCCCATTGCCAGGTCTTCACGGTACTGCCTCCACTCGGCCACGAGCCTGTCCTGGCCGGCCAGTTGGAGCGCGATCTCCTCCCTCCCCTCGATCTCACGCCTGGCCGCGACGCGGTCGACGTTATCCGATTGTATCTCGGCAATCGCGCCGCGCGCCTCGGTCAGCGTCTCGCGCAGCGCGCGCATATCCACGATCGCGCATTGCAGCCCGTCCGATACGGGCCGGCCGGGCAGCGAGACGAATTGCTGCAGGCCGCGGTCCGTCCTGGTCCCATCGAGCGCGATGTCGATCACTTCGTGTACGAAGGAGAGCGACGAGGAGAAGACAAGCCAGCCGCCGACCACCGCGTAGGACGGAGTGAATCCCCGTCCGTACTTCTCGAATGCGATCTTGAGCATTCTGACATCGATCCCGCGGTACGACTCGTGCTGGAGCTGGGATTTTGCGCGTCCGTCGCCGACCTTCCAGCTTTCGAGCCCATCGAGGAGCGCGAGTGCCTTCGCGCCGTCCCGGACCGATGCGATCGCGGAGAGCCCGATCGAGACGCGGTCCTGGCCGCGGTCCGAGATGATCTCGCGTGAAGCCGAGATGAGCAGTTCGCCTTCGAGCGCAGAGAGCAGGTCGTTGTGCTTCCCTCCCTTTTCGAGCGGGGCGAGGATGAGCCGGTCGCCCTCCGCGTAGAGCGCCTTGAGGATGTCGCCGACCTCGCGCGGCACGCTCTGCCGCGTGCGGTCGCGCACGGTGCGGACGATGAAGTCCCATGAATCGGCGGGATCGAACCTGAACGACGCGCACAGGAAGGAACCGGCGGGCGCAAGCTTGTACGCCTCGAGCCGAGGCGCGTGCTTCATGGCGAGCAACCGCGCCTGGCGCTCCTCGAGCCGGACGCCGTTCAGCGCAACGCTGAGATCGATGTCGCACGAGTCGCGTGTGAACCTGAGGTCCGCCATTGCCGACTCGATCGCTTCGTGGCGGAAGAGGTGGCAGATCTCGCGGACCGGAACGGACTGGAGGAAGCTGCGGATCTCGTCGTTTCCCTGCCAACTTGCCGGGATCCCGACAAGGTCGATCGCACCACGGACCATGACCCCGCCCGAATGCTCCCGGGCCAGCATTCCGGCAAGCCTGCCGCGCCGCCCGTCCTTCGGTTCCGTCGCGCCGGTGATGCTGCGACGGATCAGCGACTCCGCGTTCGAGACCAGGAGCATGCTGCCGTAGAAGCCGACGATGAGCTCGGAGCCGGCCTGCCCGCCCTGGCCGTCGCTCGTCTTCACGTGCCAGAACGTGCTGCCGCCGATCGCGGTCCGCGTCGGCTTGCCGCCGGCACGGTCGGCCAGCGCCCCGCCCAGCGCAAGCCTGCCCAGGAAGTCGACGTACCCCACCCGCGCGCCGGCGAGGAAGAGCGGACCGGCATCGCCCGAGCCGAACTCCACCGCCACAAAAGAAGAGCTGCAGCAGATCTCGACGAGCCCGTCCTCGCCGAGGTTTTCGGCCAGCCGGCGGACGCTCGACTCCGTGTCCTTCGAGCCCGCGCCCGCGGAGCCGAGGAGCGCGACGATGAAGTCGCTGATCTTCTCCTTGCCCTTCACGGATGGCAACATGAGATGCACGAAGGGCGACGCGGTGAACTCGCCCCACTCATCGTCGAGCCTGGAGACTATCGCGGCGGCATGGGCCGAGTCGGGGATGAACGAGAGCAACTCTATCGACGAGCTCTTGGAGTACTCGAGGTAATTGAAGAAGAGAAAGACGCCAAGCGCCAGGAGCACAAGCGCGCAGACCGCCAGCGCTATCTTGGTGCGCCGCCGGAGCTTCTTGAAGAGAGAGGCCATGGTGGGTCTATTCACGAACAAAATTGGATTCGTCGTTCCGAGCCGCAGCGAGGAATCGCCGGTACGACGGACTCAAGGTCCCGCTGAAATCATGCCGCTATCACGGAGGAGATTGCTTCGCTGCGGCTCGCAATGACAGCGGGTCGGGCTCTTTCCCGGATGCATGGATATTCCATGACGCGACCGCTACTTCACCGGCACGTAGTAGACCATCAGCACCGTCGCCTTGTCAAGCCGGTTCAGATCCGTGTTCGACCACTTGGGGATGTTGATGTCCTTCGCCTTCAGGCCCGGCAGGTTCTTCTCCAGGTAGAATATCATCTTCCCGAACTCCTCGCGGGAAACGTTCGTCATCTCGATCTGGTGGCCGATCTCTTGCAGCACTTCATTGAACAGACGCGGGTTGACGGTCTGAGTCACCTTCGTCGGCGTGAGCCCCGGCCTGATCTGTTTCAGGATCGTGCTGAGCGTCTCGTGGAACTGCAGCGGGTCGATCTGTTTCCGCCTTGCGCCGCTGTCGCGCAGGTGCTGGACGAGCTTCTTGACCTTGCCCATCTCGACGATCTCATTTCGCGCGCCGGGGATGTCCTTCTCGATCTTGACGAGCGAACGAAAGAGCGTGGACGCCCAGACCGCGAGCGCGACGCTCGCCGCGACCAGGGCGAGCAACGCCCCCGTGATGTAGTAGTTTCTGCGCTCGTTGAAATCGGCCATGGTCTTCTCTCCCGCTATTTCAGCGGTATCTCATACGTATACTTGACGGTCCCGTCCTTCAGCGTTTCATATCCGAGCGAACGCGCACGCGTGAACTCCGGGAACGCCTGCTTCTGTTCGTCGGTTGCGCCCTTGATATTGGTCAGGACCTGTTCGGCGACCATCATGTCCGATGTTATCCCCTTCATCTGGATACGTTCCCTGGAGATATTGATTTCCAGGCTGTCGACGGTGAATATCTTCTGCGTGCCGATGCGGTTGAAGAGCTCCTTCCAGTACTCGAGGGCGGAGACCTTCATCGGCTGTTTCTTCGGATCGAAGAGGTCCCGGTCTTCCTCGTAGAGCCGCTTCATTTCGAGGAACGGGTTCATCCCCTTCGGTAACTCAACGCCCGGATAGATCTCCTCGAAGATGGCCGACTGTTCGGACCGCAGCTCCGCGAGCTTCTTCTCCGCGTTCTTCAACCGCTGGCGGGCGTAGATGGCGAGCAGGCAGAGCAGCACGCTGACCAGCGCGAGGGTCCAGACCGCCGTGACCTTGAGGGTATCGATGCCGCGGTGGTACGTGAGCGTTTCACGCCGGAAGTTCATTGTGGCGCTGGACAGGCCGAGCCCCCTGATCGCCAGCCCGATGGCGACGGCCATCGAGGCGTTCGGCGGGGCGGCGGTCACCTCCTGCGATAGCGTGAAGCGCGACAGGATATCGGTCGGGATGACGGGCACGCCGCACTTCATGCGCAGCGACGTGGCGAACGGTTCCAGCGACTCTGGGATGAGCTCGTTGGCGGCGACGAGTACGACGGCCGGGGCGTCGCTCGGCACGGCCGAGATGACGAGCCGTTCTATCTCGTGGGCCAGCTTCTGGATGGCGAGGTCGTTGAGCAGGGCGGGCGCGTCCGGCTCCGCCTCCGCCGGCTCATTGTCCTTTGAGGTCTCTACTGCGCTCTTCTTCGGGGCGTGCTGCGCAGCGGTGCCGCCCGTCACGGGCGGGCTGGAAAAATGGATTGCGCGCGCGATCCGGGCCCGGCCCTCTTCGACGAGCAACATCTTCACCGTGTCGTTGTCGAGCAGCAGGAGAACGCACGTAGGAGTCTTCTCGAACGTCTTGCCCTTTTCGAAGGCGTTGAAGGCCGCAAGGACGTCGAAGTCGATCGCCTCGGGTTCCGCATCGACCAGCTCGAGGATCCGGATGGGCCTCGAGGCCGCCGTCTGAGGCACTGCGGCGACCAGCAGCAGCTCCGTGTCCTTGGTCTTTCCCTCGGGGAACACGCGCGTGTAGTCGACGATCATGTCCTCGATCGGGGCGTGATGGATGTGGCTCTCCATCTCGAACTTGATCGTCTTGCGAATCTGGTCCTCGGACTTGAACGGGAGCGAAAGTTCGCGGATGACGGAATCGGAGGCGTCGACCGACGTGGTGACGGTCGACGTGCTGAACTTGCCGGCCTTGAGCATCTCTCTGAGTATCGCTGCGACACGGTCGTCGGGCAACTTATCGAGCGGTTCCGGCAGTCGCGCGGCGGCCGCGCGGGCGATGCGGATTCCCTTGGACGTCGATTCGGCCTCGACGATCCTGATCGCATTCCTGCCGATTTCAATCCCGGTCGCTCGCGCCATGAAGGAATATCGCAAAAGGAAGTTACCGGCAGCAGTGGGCCCTTCGACGGCGTTCGGGGCAGGCTTTGCCGTCACGGAGAGCCGGTCTCGACCGCACAACGGCGAGCTTCGCGCGGCGGTCCCGTCATCGCGGCGTACGCGAAAGACCGCGCCGCGTCCGGATCCGTCGGCAGCCCTTGTCGCTGATGCTTAAACGACATCCGCCGCGGATTCGTTGGAATACTATGCATTTCTTTCCGCGACAAGTCAAGAGAATTGGCAATCGATACGCGCGCGGACGTTGACAAACG
>JAVHLO010000086.1:0-4314 GCA_031082105.1 Planctomycetota bacterium | reverse complement strand
CGTGCGAAGATGGCATCATTGACGGCCGGCGGAATTCGGTATCCTCGTACTTTGGAGATGACGTGGATGAGGCGGGCGTGGATTGCCGTGTTGACGGCCGTCGTGGCGGCGTCGTTGCCGCGTTGTGGTGAAGAGCAGAAACCCGTTCTGCCCGGCGGCGGGGCCGGAACCGGAACCGGGCCGGCTACGATCATCCGCCCGATCGAGGGATCGAAGCAGGTCGCGCTGATCGTGCTCTATTCGATCGGCGGCGACCACGACCCGGAAGGGCGGTCCGGGCTCGCCCATCTCATCGAACACCTCTACGTCACCGCGGCCGCGGGCGAACAGCGGAGCAGGACGATCGATGAGTTCGTCGCGCGCTATCCCATGAGCTGGAACGCGCAGACGGGCGACAGGTACACGGTGATCGCGACGATCTTCCCGCCGGAGCGGCTCGAGGAGGAGCTGAAGGACGCGGCGGCGCGGATGGGCGACCTGAAGGTCACGTCCGCCGACCTCGAACGCGAGTTGCCGCGGATCTTCGAGGAGCTTGAAAACATGTTCGCGCGGATGCCCATGCTTGCCGCGATGAACAACGCGCGCGAGCTCGTTCGCCCTGCACCGCTGGGGGGCAGGAAGGGCGGGCTGCCGGACCATCTGAAGGCGGTCACGGTCGAAGAAGTCCAGGCCCGGCTGAAATCGTACTACAAGCCCGCGAATGCGGCGATCGTCATCGCAGGCGCCATCGACCGCACGAAGGTGGATGGGCTGTTGAAGAAGCACTTTGGCGGCCTGCCGGCGGGTGAACCGGTCCCGGCCCCGAATGAGCCCGGCCCGCCGGCGTTCGGGTCCGTCAAGGAGATCACGGTGAAGCCGCCGATGCCGGAGTCGGGGGCCGAGGTGTGTCTCACCTTTGTTGCGCCGCAGCCGAAGGACGAACTGTACGCGCCGTTTCTCGTGCTGGTCGTGAGGATGTTCGGGGCGCTCGAGGCAGCGGACGGATCCGGGAAGGCCGTCCGGGTGATGTTCACACCGCTGGATGACCCCGCGGTGCTGACGGCGTCGACGGCCGTTGCAGCGGGAGAGACGCCGAAAGAGGCGTTTGCACGGATCGAGGCGTTCATCGAGCGGATTCTGAAGCCGAGACTGACCGGGTCTGAACCGATGATGGTCAGGAACAGCGTGGGCTGGATGGTGGGATTTGCGGATCTGCCTGACAGTGTCTTTGCGCAGAACGCGTACGGGCTGGCGTACTCGGTCGGGCGGCAGAAGCAGTTGGGCGTCGACTCGGCGGCGCTGAAGAAGGCGATGGAGTCGATGAACGACGGACTTCTCGACCGCGCGAAGAAGGAGGTCTTCGGCCCGGACCGCCGCGCAGGCGCGTGCGTTTTGATCGAGAAGGAATGAGGTGTTCTTGCTGTGGCGGCTGCGGCCTTGAGATTCAGGGGGTTGTCTTGGACGCCACATATGGTGAGGACGAGAAAAAGACAACCCCCTGCGTCCCCCTTTCGTAAGAGGGACTTCGCCACGACTGCGGTCGTGGTGAAAATGGAGCGACTGACTTTTTTGAGGAGGAGTCTGTGATGCGTTTGCTGATTGGCGTGTTGGTGATTGTCGTGTTTGTCGGTCTTGGCTGTTCGAGCTCGGGCGGCGGCGGCGGCAAGGCCGCGACGTGGCCGGAGAAGTGGGCCGAGTGTGTCGGAAAGCCGATCACGCTGGAAGGCGAGGCGGCGAACGCGAAGCTGGGCGCGCTGTTGATCAGCGACGAGAGCTCCGTCTGGATCGACGGCCTGGACTCGTGGCCGACCTCGGTCTATTCGGGCGTCGGGAAGGGTCCGCGCTTGAGGGTGACGGGCACGGTCATCACGCGCGACGACGTTCCGGCCTTCGTACAGAAACCGGGCGAGCCGATAAGCGCGGGCGTCCCGGTCGAGTCCGAGAAGGAACTGGAAAGCGCAAAATGGCGTTTTCTCCTGAAGGACGCGAAGTGGAGCGCGGTGGAACAACAGTAGCCCCTGCCCGGCCGTACGGTAGGAGGCAGCTCCAGCTGCCGACGCATGGGCGGGAGGATGGTCCCGCCGAGTCGGGCAATGTAGCACAGGCGTCCCGCCTGTGCCCGTAGGCTCGATGCGTGTAGTAGACCTTGCGGAGGTGCTTGGTGCTCTCGGAAGGCGGTGAATCCATGAACAGACCGGAATAGAACCGTGGTGGGCCCGGGCACGGTACGGCAATTGCGGTGGTGGTCATTCTGTTGTTGTCTGCATCAATTCTTGTGCGGAAACTCCAACACGTCCGGAAGGAAGAACTGAAACGTTCCTGTGCAGAGAATCTGCGGCAGCTTGGCATGAATATCTATCTGTACATGAGCAAATTCGGTGAAGAGTCGGCGTACCCACCCACAGGCATGACTCCGAGTGGTCTGAACTACCTCAGAACAATGCCGGGCAGTTCCGTGGCCGTTGTTGCGGGGAGACATGGACTGTTCGTCTGCCCTGTCTTTGGCACAGAGCCTGGCCCAGGTGCGCTGGACTACAGATATCAGGGCCTGCGCATCGTTGGAGACACTCAAAATCCCGAGTGGCCGCTAGTGTGCGACCAGGCGTCCAACCATGACTCTGAAGGACAGGACGACATCAATGTACTAATGATTGACGGCAGCGTCAGAACGGCCACACCGAAAGACTATCTCTGGGACAGTTGCGTCGGTCCCGGATCGGGAATGTGGATGCAGGGGCCGTAGCGCACATTGTTCGAGGCTCCGAAGGCGCGACAGTGCTTGTCAGTGTGGTGAGGTCGACCGATGGACAGCGAGCAAGAAAGTCGTGATGGGTCGATGCTGGGCATGGTCTTGGGGGTTGCGATCATCCTGTTGCTCGCGGCTGCTCTCTCGGTGCCAGTGCTCTTGTCCGCGCGGAGCGAGCGATTGAAACGTTCCTGTGCGGAGAACCTGCGGCAGCTTGGCACATATCTTGACCTGTACGTCAACAAATATGGTTGCGAGTCGGCGTACCCAACACAGGGCAGTGATCCGAATTTCCTGAACTACCTCCGAGAAATACCGAACACTTCCGCGGCCGTTGCCTCGGGCAAGCATGAGCTCTTCGTCTGCCCCGTCCTGGGAACCAATCCCGGTCCGGTCGCTTTGGACTACAGATACCCACGCCGGATGTCCTTCCACGACACGCCCCCTCGCGATATGCCGCTCGCCTGCGACCGGGCGACCAACCACGACCCCGAAGGACAGGGCGACATCAACGTGCTGTTGTTTGACGGCAGCGTCACAACAGCCACACCGAAGGACCATCTCTGGGATAGTTGCGTCGGTCCAGGATCGGGGAAGTGGATGCAGGGTCCGTAGTCCGGGCATGCGTGGATGTCAGCCGTGGCACGAGTCGTCGTGTGGGTCTCCGGCACCGGGGCGATCCGACCGCTGCCATGGGCAGCGTAGAAAGGGAGTGGTGGGCAGCCGCAGACGCAGCTCGGCAGGAGCTGCCTCCTGCGTGCTTCTACCCCGGCTATGCCGGGGGTCACTTTCATAATCTTCAACACAAGGCGATCCGACCGCTGCCATGGGCAGCGTAGAAAGGGAGTGGTGGGCAGCCGCAATCGCGGCTCGGCATGAACCTCGCCCTCCCCGGCATTATGTCCGCCGCTCGATCTGTCTCCGGCAATTCCGAAATCGCAAATCCGAAATCGGAAATCGGATGGGTCGGCAGCGGGAGCTGCCTCCTGCAACGGTCACCCGTGCTGGTCGAGTTGACACAGGAGATAGCCGTGTTCCCCTTCAACTTCCTGGCCGGTCGAGCTCGGAAAGGAAGTAGACGGTATCCTCCTTCACCTTCGCGGCCGCGGCGGCGACGTCCGCCTTCGTCACACCGGTGAGCGCGTCGTAGAGCTCTTCGAATGAAAGCACCCGGCCGTTGATCAACCGCTCAACGTACGAGCTTATCTTCACGGAAGGCGCATCGTCGAGCGACTTGAGATGGCTCGCGAGCGACTCGCGCGTGGCGTCCATCTCCCAGTCCTCGATCTTCCCCGCCGCGATGTCTTCGAGCGATTGGCGCACAAGCCGCAACGCCTCGCCGTACTTCGCGCTGTCTATCCCCGCGCCCACCAGCATTATCCCCTTCGTGCGCTCCAGTGCGGAATGCACGTAGTAGGCCAGCCCCGCCTTCTCGCGCACCACGCGGAAAAGCCGCGAATGGCTCAGTCCGCCAAACAGGCCGTTGAAGAACGTCATCGCGTACATCCCGTCGTCGCGCAGCGTCACGCCGGTCCGGTAGCCGATGACGAGCTTGCCCTGGTCGACGTCCACCTTTTCGTGGACCTCGC
>JAVHLO010000085.1:1377-10595 GCA_031082105.1 Planctomycetota bacterium | reverse complement strand
AACCCCCTGAATCCCCCTTTGGCAAGGGGGACTCGCGGAACCGATCACTTGGGCTGAAGACAACCCCCTGAATCCCCCTTTGCTAAGGGGGACTTACGCGCTGATGTCCTATGCCGGGGTACCGGGCCTCCCTGCCAGTGCGAGGCCGAAGTCGACGTCCGGCGCGTCCGGCTCGAGAGTCGCCACGATCCGGCCGGCATACATCACCGCGATCCTGTGACACACCTTCCGCAGCTCCGTCAGCTCGCTCGAGACCATTACTATCGTGCCGCCCTGGGTGCGGTTGAACCTGACAAGATACTCCAGCACGAGCTGCTTCGCGCCGACATCGATCCCGCGCGTCGGTTCCGAGACGAATAGCAGCCGCGGTTCGAGCGAGAACGCGCGCGCAAGGCAGACCTTCTGTTGGTTCCCGCCACTCAGCCGGCGCACGCGTTCACGCGGCGACCTGCACCGGATGTCGAGTTCGGCGATGAACCGCTCCGCGTTGTGTCTGATCGCGGACTTGTCCTGGATCGCGAACGGGCCAAGCCGGCGGGCGTGCATAAAAGCGCCCTTTGTCGCCATCGCCGATGCCGCGATGTTCGTCTCGATCGACTCGTCAAGGAGCAACCCCACCCCGCGCCTGTCCTCCGAAAGGAATGCAACCCCCGCGCGAAGCGGTGCACGCGGATCGTTCAGCCGAAGCGGTTTCCCTCCGCCGAGGATCACCTCACCACGCGCAGGGTAAAGCCCCATGATGCCATTCGGGATGGCCAGCTTCCCCTGGCCCGCAAGGCCCGCGATGCCGAAGATCTCGCCCGCGCGCACCGAGAACGTGCAGCCTCGGACCGGCTCGCCGGGCATCGCCACGAAGAGGTCCTTGACGGTCAAGGCAAACCCGTCTTCCCGAAGGGCGGCCTTCGGACAAAGTGCAGGCTGCATGTCATTCTGAACCCGGTTTCCGCCTCCGGTCGATCCGCCCGGGGCGGACAGAATCTCCTTGTCTGCCGGTGGAGAAGATGGAGTCAGTCGCATAGGAGATGCCCCGACTGCGGTCGGGGCATGACAGGAAGAGAGGGGGTGGTGCGGAAGGAAGCTCTCCTCTCTTGCCCTTGTCGCGCCTGTAGGGGCAACGCCGGGCGAGGGCGGTTGAAGAAACTCGTCCGACATCTCATGCCCCACCATGATCGCCGCAAGCCCGGCGACGGTCGCCTCGCCCTTGCCGGGTCGGGCAACGACCCGCCCGTCACGGAGCACCACCGTGCGCGCGCAGATGTCCACTATCTCGTCGAGCCTGTGCGATATGAACACTATCCCCACCCCTCGGCGCGCAAGCGTATCCATCGCCTTCATCAGTTGCTCCGCCTCGCCCTCGGTCAGCACCGCGCTCGGCTCGTCAAACACGAGCAGGCGCGTGTTCTTCTTGTCGATCTCGCGCGCGATCTCGACGAACTGCCTGTGGCCGATCGGGATTCCGGCCACCGGTAGCATCTCGTCGATGGTCATCCCGATCTCCAGGAGCGCCGCGACCGATTCGCGCCGCATGGTGTCGACGTCGAGATACTGCAATCGCCGGCCGACATTGCCGAAGAGCTTCGCGGCCAGGCCAGGGCGCGTGTTCTCGCGGTTGAGTTTGATGTTTTCGAAGACGGACAGGGTCGGGATCAACATGAACTCCTGGTGGACCATGCCGATCCCGAGGGCCATCGCGTCGAACGGCGACCGGATCACTGCCTTCTTGCCGTCGATCGCGATCGTGCCGGAGAAGCCACCGGTGGAGGTGATGACGGGCATGCCGAAGAGGATGTTCATGAGCGTCGATTTGCCTGCGCCGTTCTCGCCGACGAGCCCGACGATCTCGCCCGCGCGGACCTCGAAGTCGATGTCGCGCAGGACGGGCACGCCGTCGAAGCGCTTCGTTATTCCGGCCATGCTCAGGATCGGCGTATCAGGCATTGGATTCTGCTCCGGTGCGGCGGGCGCAAGAGGGGTATCCACGGATTACGCAGCGCAGCCGCAGCCAAAGAACCGAAAACGAATGAACGAATGAACGGAAGAACAAAAGCGCGAAGAACCTTGCCACAAAAAGACAGTTCCGCCGGATTGTAGTACGGATTGCGCGGATTCACACATGAGGCCTTGCCGGGCATTGGGCATATCAGCGGCCTACCTCCTGCTTCACGAGCACGATCGATTGAGATCCCATCTGGAGCGCAATCGTTTGGCCACCGTCGGCCTTCAACGCGCCCGAGCCAAACAGCGTGCGCACGGAAACTGGGCGGTTCTCGGCGCGATCGAGGACTCCCGCCGGAAGTGAAATCTCACGCGGGTACGATTCCGCGTTCATGACCACCACCCCGCGGGTGGCCGGCTCCGTGTCTGTCTGCGGGAGCACCCACACGTCCGGCACGCGCCGGGGGACGAGCGAATACAATCCGCCCTCATCGCCGCCGTCGAAGACGCGCACGTGAAAGGTGTTCTTCTCGCCCGATTTCAGTAGGCGCATGTCGGGTTTGATGACGTACCTGCGGAAGGCGTCCGTTGTCGGAGAATGCTCCGGCGGGAATCCGCCAGTCTGACCGAGCCGTCTCCCGTTACAGTATACGGAATCGGCGTCTGCAATCCTGCCAAGCTCGAGCGACACGGGCAGGCCTTGAACCGACTCCGGGACCACGACGGTCGCGCGGTACCACGCGAAGCCGTCGTAGGGCCAGTATCCTCGGGAGCGGGGCGGTTCGCTCCGTTCGGCGTTGCCGGGCATGCCGCTGTATTCCCAGAAGCAGGGCACAGTGGTCGGCTGCCATTGGGTGGAGGCCTTGGCGTCCTTCGCCCAGGCGAGGTCGTCCCCGATGCGAAACTCCCACGACTGCAGCCTCACCGGCGCAAGACGGGTGTCGGCTGCGAGCGGGGCGAGGATCGGCGCCTCGAGCGCTCGCTGCGGAAACGCGCGGACCGGCCTTGCTCCGCGGATGGATTCGCCGGCGAGCAGGCCGCGCAGCACGGCGAGTTTCTCCGGGACGAGGCCGGCGAGGTCGCCGGTAAGGAGAATACCGCAGCCGACCATCCGGACGACGCTGGTAGCGATCGCCGCCTCGCCACAGGTGATGGGGTCTTCAAGCGAAAGCATGACGTCGATGGTCTCTCCCGGAAAAGCGAGAGACCCGTATAGCAGTGTCTGCAATCGGTCGTCCAGAGGGATGGCCTCGTCTCCCGCAACACCGCGTCGTGAGGGGCCGACCTCATAGTGCGCGTCGTAATGGTCGTGGCCGCGGAGTTGGCCGCACGGACAGAATGCGGTCAGGAGCGGCCTTCGCGGGACGAGCCGTTCAACGATCCCGTCGAGCGTCTCCAGACCGTTCTGGAGCAGTGTGGCTGTGGCCACCGGGTCATGCTTGGACAGTGCGAAGCAACCTTCAGAGAAGAGCCTGAGATCAAACCGGACATTGGCGCACCCGCAACCGGCAACGAGCGCCTGCGCAAAGGCGGCGGCCCTGTCACGGACGCCTGGGATCCGCGGGTCGAGCACGTGAAAACGCTTCGCCTCCCGCGCTGCCTGCCGGTCGCCGGTCTGTGCGGCTGAGGCGACGCCGGCGGGGTCCGGGTGGGCGGCATGCGTCATCACGTGAGCGCACGTCGCGAAGTCGAAAAGCGTCAAGGGTTGGCCGTCAGCTCCCTTGAGCAGCCAACTCCGGTCCCAACAGAACGGGCACGCGTCGCCATCGGGTCGCGCGATGAGTCGGCTGAGGTTGGCGTGCCGCGCGCATTTGGAAACCGATGTCGGCGAGGTCAGCGTGGTTTCCCATGCAGCGGCGACGGCGAACGGGTCGAACCACGCCCGCGGCTCAACGCCCAGGCTTTCGATTCGACTTGTCAGGCCGGATAGGCCGTTCGTGAAGCGGCGCGTGTCGGCTTGTACATCTTCACATCCCGGGCCGATCTCCACGGCCGGATGCAGGCCTTGCCCGCCGGAGTCGGTGCAGATGGTCTTGAGAACCGCGGCGCTTCGCAGGATGTCCGTCTCGGTGAAGTGCTCGCACGGGACCGCGCTCCAGCACCAGGAGAGGCCGCCGGACCGGTTTTCCATTCCTTTCGTCTCCGGCACGCGGTCGGTCGGTTGTGCATTCGTTGCGGGAGGCGCATGCTGACGGCGGACAACGGCCATTTGCTGAAGGAGCGCGTCGGGCTCTTCGCCGATCATAACGACCAGTCTCGGGAAAGCCGCGCCAACGGGAGTGGCCTCGCCTGGAGCAAGTGTCAGGCGGGGCAGAGCGCATTCGGCCGCAAGCTGGATCGATCGCGGCTCGTACTCCGCAATCCCCCTTGGCACGAAGGTGAAGGCGGCTTCGCGATGGACGGTCGGGAGGAACGTCATTGCCACGGACGCCGATGTCCGCGCGGCGACGGAGACTGTGTCGCTACCCATCGCGCTGATGACGGCCGCATCGTCCACGGCCACCCTGTTCCAGGCCAACATTATTCCATACGTCGTCTGCCGGCGTGACCTTGATATTGTCTCCGGGGACAGGCGCAGATGGGGTTCGATCGAGACGAAGAGGGACTCGATCCCATCCGTTGGGTCGGGGAAGACGAGACCTCGTCCCGGCCCGAAGGCCTCCAAGCGCACGCTTGCGGTCGTTACTGCGGAATCGTGCGGGTTGGCGAACGTGCCGGTCAGCTCCAGTCGGCGCGGTGCTTCCAGGAGGGTGAACAACACGGTCAGCTCTGGAAACGCATCACCGGCGTGCAGGACAACTTCAAGTGCGTGTGGCGATACGCGCCGGGTCGACCCGACACGAAACCGCGTCTCACGTTCGGCCCGGTCGGTGAGGAAGGAGACGCCCAGCAGCTCGGCTGACTTGGTGGGCGCGTCCGGCACGGACATGAGCGACCACGCACTGGTATCCGGGTCGACGTAGAGGAGCAGTCCGGCCCGTTCCACGTAGCGGTCCGGGTTTTCGGTGTAGTTTGGCCGGCTCTTGCACCCCGCGCCTGCAACGGCAACGGCCAGCGCGAGCGCGGAGATCAAGACGATGCGCAGTACTGCAATAAGTGGAGAACGCATTCGGCTACAGACTGTCTGCATCAGTGTGGGCACACGAAATCAACCGCCGGTCGCGCGCTGCACAGCGTTACGTTCATTGCTGCCCGCGCATCTTCCGGCGCCTGGCGCGGTGGGCCTCGATCCGCTTCTTCAGCTCGCGCTCGAAGCCCGAATCGCGCGGCTCGTAGTAGACGCGTCCCTTGAGGTTGCCGGGCAAGTACTCCTGTTCAACGACCCCGCCTTCGTATGCTGAGCCGGCGGCCTCTTGCGCCTTCTCGTGCGGGTATTCGTAGTCCTTTCCGTAGCCCGAATCCTTCATGAGTTCGGTGACCGGGTTGCGCAAACCGAGCGGCACGGGCAGGTTCTGGGTCTTCTGGATATCCTGTTTCACTCGCGAGTACGCGGTGTAGAGCGCGTTGCTCTTTGGCGCGGTGGCGAGGTATGTTGCGGCCTGGGCCAGGGCGAGGGCGCACTCAGGCATACCGACGAAGTGTGCGGCATCCTTTGCGGCGACGGCAACGGCCAGCGCCTGGGGATCGGCGTTTCCGACGTCTTCGGATGCGAACCTGATGAGCCGCCTGGCGATGTAGAGCGGGTCCTCACCGGCCTCGAGCATTCTCGCGAGCCAGTAGATGGCGGCATCCGCATCGCCGCCGCGCATGGACTTGTGAAGGGCGGAGATGATGTTGTAGTGTTCCTCGCCCGCCCGGTCGTAGATGAGCATCTTCCTCTGGGCCGAGGCCTGGACGATATCGAGTGTGATGACCGGCGGGCCGGTGGCAGGTCGACCTGCCGCGGCGGCCGAAGCGGAGAGCTCGAGGAGATTGAGCGCGACGCGCGCATCGCCGTTCGCGAGTGCGGCAATGAAACGTCGCGCGTCGGGTTTCAATTCATACTTCGAGGAACCGAGTCCGCGCTCGCCGTCGGCCAACGCGCGATCCACAAGTACCGCGATCTCCGTCTCCGCAAGCGGGCGCAAGATGAAAACCCGGCATCGCGAGAGCAAGGCCGAGTTGCATTCGAAGGACGGGTTCTCCGTGGTCGCCCCGATCAGGACGACCGTGCCGGTCTCGACGTGGGGGAGGAACGCGTCCTGCTGCGCCTTGTTGAACCGGTGGATCTCATCGATGAAGAGGATTGTCCGCGTGCCGCGGGCGCGGAGCGCATGGCGCGCCTGTTCCGTGACCTCGCGCACTTCTTTCACCCCGGCGGTTACGGCGCTGAACGAAACGAACTCATGCCCGGTCGACTCCGCGACGAGGCGCGCCAGCGTGGTCTTGCCGGACCCGGGCGGGCCCCAGAGGATCATGGAAGGCAGCGAGTCGTTTGTGAGCACCTGGCGCAGTGGCTTGCCCGCCCCGATGATGTCGTCCTGCCCGAGGAGCTCATCGAACGTCTTCGGCCGCATGCGGTCGGCCAGCGGGCTATGCGTGCTCGCCGCCTGCCTTGGACGCGTGGCCTTGGTTTCGAAGAGGTCTGACATTCGGTACGGATCAAAAACCATTGGACGTGAATCGAGGGCGGCTGACACGGTGACGCGCCGGCGCATTCATCCAGTCGTGTGAGAGTATATCACTTGCGGGCCGCACCTGCAAGCGAAAGGCGATGACGCGGATTTCAAGCTTGACAATATCAAGAAGTTGTGTGGAGGGGCTGCGTTGGATATCAGGCGCCTTGCCGAGTGCACCCGGGGGGGGAGGGCAACCGCCAATGGACGCGAATCCATGCCAATTCAGCGGAATGTATTTTTCTTGACACGACCGGCGCAAAAAGGTACTATCTGCGTTTTATCGCATCCGGCTGCCGTAGCTCAGCCGGTAGAGCACGTCCTTGGTAAGGACGAGGTCACGGGTTCAAGTCCCGTCGGCAGCTCCATAGGACAGTGCAGCCAAACTTCTATATGGTGTTATTACTCGGTAAGGAGCTATGTCATGGCGAAAGCCAAGTTCGACAGGAAGAAGCCGCACGTAAACGTTGGCACGATCGGGCACATTGACCACGGCAAGACGAAGCTCACGGAAGTGCTTACGCACGTGTTGGCCAAGAAAGGTCTCGCCACCGCAAAGAGCTACGCGGATATTGCGAAGGGCGGTGAGCAGCGCGGCGAGACAAAGATCCTCACCATAACCATCGCTCACGTCGAGTACGAGTCGGCAACACGGCACTATGCTCACATAGACTGCCCCGGGCACGTTGACTACATCAAGAACATGATCACGGGCGCCGCTCAGATGGACGGCGCAATCCTGGTCATCTCCGCCGCAGACGGTCCGATGCCCCAGACGAAGGAGCACGTTCTGCTTGCGCGCCAGGTCCAGGTCCCCGCGATCGTGGTCTTCCTCAACAAGATCGACCTCGTCGAAGATCCGGAGCTCCTCGAGCTCGTTGAGATCGAGATCAGGGAACTCCTCACGAAGAACGACTTCCCCGGCGACAAGACGCCGATCGTCAAGGGCTCGGCGCTCAAAGCATCGGAGTGCCTGTGCGCAAAAACGGAATGTCAGTGGTGCGGACCGATATTGAAACTGGTCGAGGCGGTCGACTCGTTCATTCCTCTACCGGTAAGAGAAGTCGACAAGCCGTTCCTGATGCAGGTTGAGGACGTATTCAGCATCAAGGGACGCGGCACCGTTGCCACGGGCAGGGTCGAGCGCGGCAGGATCAAGCCGGGTAGCGAAGTCGAGTTGGTCGGGTTCACCAAGGACGTTCGCAAGACGGTTGCCACAGACGTCGAAATGTTCAACAAGACGCTCGACGAGGCCATCGCGGGCGACAACGTCGGCATCCTGTTGCGGGGGATCGAAAAGGACGACGTGGAGCGCGGCATGGTCATCGCCGCGCCGGGTTCCATAACGCCCCACACGAAGTTCGAGGGCCAGGTGTACATCCTGAGCAAGCAGGAAGGCGGCAGGCACACGTCGTTCTTCAGCGGCTACAGGCCACAGTTCTACTTCAGAACGACCGACGTGACCGGCGATGTGGCCCTGGAACAGGGCGTGGAAATGGTCATGCCTGGCGACAACGCGAAGTTGACCGTCAGTCTCATCAGTCCGGTGGCGATGGAAGAGAAGCTGAGGTTCGCCATCCGCGAGGGCGGAAGAACGGTTGGCGCAGGAGTCGTGACAAAGGTACTGGAGTAGGAAGAAGAGACTGATGCGTGAGCCAATGTTTCTCGAATGTACGAAGTGCGGGGACCGCTACTACCGCACGACGAAGAGCGCCAAGAAGGGCGCAAAGCTCGAGCTGAAGAAATTCTGCAGCGAGTGCCGTGCTCATACCGTCCACAAGGAGAAGAAGAAATAGGTCTGTAGCTCTAATTGGTAGAGCACCGGTCTCCAAATCCGGGGGTTGGGGGTTCGAATCCCTCCAGACCTGCTCGCATGAATGTGCGACGGGTCGAACGGCTAGGATACGTTGGTCGTCTCTCGGGAAGCAAGTCTGACGTGTGACCTATTCAGCCGTTTGCCTTCGGGTCAGTCGGCGGCGTGACACATGAGTTGCCCGGTCTGTTTGGCGGCGAAATCGTTCTGGTATGAGTCTCGCATACTACAAGAAGGGGCAAGGGCGGATAGTACGAACGACGGCAGCCGTTTCGATGGCCCTGTTTCTGGTCTTCGGCTGCCTGGCGTTGTACAACTACGTCACGGCGGGCTGGTGGACGAATATTCTGTTCACTGTGCCGGTGGCCGAGTCGCAGATCAGGATAGGGATGCTCGTTTCGTTGGGCATCTGCGTTGTCGGCGCGATCGGCCTGTACGGCCTTGTCCTGAACAGGCCCAGGCTGGCCGATTTTCTGATTGAAGTTGAGAGCGAGATGTACAAGGTGGCGTGGCCCTCGACCTCGGAGTGGCGCGGGTCGTCCTTTGTCGTCATCCTCTCGGTCGTACTGATGGGCATGTTCCTGTTTCTGGTCGACCAGTTGCTCACGGTACTGATGCAGGTTTTGGGGTTCGGCTCCTAGTTGAGCCGCTTGTGCGAGGATGGCGCGTTGGAGCAGGTTTGCGTGGCTCATCAGTGGTACATTGTCCATGTTCAGAGCGGACGGGAAGACCGCGTGAGGCTTGCGCTGCAGAAGCGGATCAAGGAGACCGGGACGGACGCGTTTTTCGGGCAGGTGCTGGTTCCTACGGAACGCGTGTCCGAGATGAAAGGCGGGAAGAAGAGCGTCCGGGAACGAAAGCTATATCCCGGCTAC
>JAVHLO010000085.1:0-1367 GCA_031082105.1 Planctomycetota bacterium | reverse complement strand
TCATGCTCGAGATGACGATGACCGACGACACGTGGTTCCTCGTAAGGTCGACGATCGGGGTAGGGGGTTTCTTGGGCACGACCAAGCCGGTTCCAATGGCCCCGCACGAGGTTGAACGGTTGCTGTCGACAACCTCGGGCACGTCCGACGACAAGCCGAAACTGAAGATAGATTTCAAGAAAGGCGACACCGTCCGGATAAAGGAAGGCCCGTTCGAGAACTTCGACGGCGTGGTGGAGGAAGTCACGCCCGCGAAGGGCCTGGTCAAGTTGACCGTCACGATCTTCGGTCGGGCGACGCCTGTGGACATCGAGTACTGGTTGCTCGAAAAAACGTAGTGTAGCGCGCGCATCGTCGCGTAGAGAAGGATTTATTCAATGGCGAAAGAGATTACCGCGAAGGTCAAGCTGCAAGTGCCGGGCGGGCAGGCCACGCCGGCTCCGCCCGTCGGGCCCGCGCTCGGTCAGCATGGAGTGAATATCGGCGATTTCGTTCGGCGCGTCAACGATCAGACGAAGGCCCAGCCGGGCATGATATTCCCCGTGATCGTGACGATATATCGGGACAGGTCGTTCACGTTTGTCGTCAAATCGCCCCCGGCCGCGGTCCTGCTGAAGCGCGCCGCCGGTCTCGCCAAGGGCTCGGCCACCCCGGGCAAGGAGATAGTCGGCAAGGTGACGAAGGACCAGGTTCGCGAGATCGCGGTCACGAAGTTGAAGGACCTGAATACGAAGGACGTCGAACGTGCTATGAAGATGATCGAGGGCACGGCGCGCAGCATCGGCATCAAGGTCGAGTGATCCCGGCTGCGGCCGGTGCGCCTTATGCTCTGTAGGTGAGAAGAAGGAACGAACAATGAGAGCTCGCAGCAAACGGTATACGAAGCTACGGAAGATGGTCGATACGACCAAGCACTATCAGCTTGGCGAGGCGGTGGCGATGCTGAAGAACTTCGCCACGACTAAGTTCGACCAGACGGTGAACCTGTCGATAGAACTGGGGATAGACACGAAGAAATCCGACCAGATGGTGCGCGGATCCATTTCGCTGCCGAAGGGGATCGGCAAGTCGAAGAAGGTGGTCGTTTTTGCCGAGGGCGACGACGCGAAGACGGCCCGCGATGCCGGCGCGGACATGGTTGGAAGCGAGGACCTGGTCAAGAAGATTCTTGAGGGGTGGACTGATTTTGACGTCGCCATTGCCATGCCGTACATGATGAAGCACGTGGGCAAGCTCGGCAAGACCCTGGGGCCGCAGGGCAAAATGCCTTCCCCGAAATCGGGCACGGTGACCGAGGACATAAAGAACGCCGTGCGCGAATTCAAGGCCGGGAAGATCGAGTACCGGGCGGACGCGACCGGCGCGGT
>JAVHLO010000084.1 GCA_031082105.1 Planctomycetota bacterium | reverse complement strand
TTCGGCGGTTTCAGCGGCTATCGTCTCCTGGAGAAGCTCGTCAAAAAAGCAAACTTTTATCGGATTCCGGCACGCAGCGAAAGCAAGAGATTCAAGAAGCGCAAGACGATCGTCAACCGGGTCTCTTGACGCGCGCTTTCTCTTTGTTCGCGTCCTTCTGTGTATTTCCGTGTGATTCTGTGGCTCGGGGACAGGGGCGCCAGGATACTGAATTCCGTTCCGGATCCCATGGACGCAGGATACTAGCCCCTGTGTGCCGCGCCGCGGCATTGAAGCGCGCGGCGGAGCAGCTCGCCCGCCTCGCCGCCGGCCGGGAACCCTTTGAGCGCCTCTCTCACGGCGGCCTCCGCCTCGCTCTTCCGGTCGCCGAGCGACACGAGCGCCTCCACGACATCCGCGTTGAGCGTTCGCTGCTGCAGCCGTTCGGGCGTATCCGCGGAGAGCGTCAGCCTGGCAATGCCCTCTTTGAGCTCCACTACAAGCCGCTGAGCGGTTTTGTGGCCGACGCCTTTTATTTTCTCGAGAAAACGCAGGTTCTCCTCGACGATCGCCTGTTTCAATTCCGCGACGCCCGTCCCGGAGAGTATGCGGATGGCCATCGCGGGCCCGATCTGCGACACTCCGATCAGCAGGACAAAGGCGTTTCTCTCTTCCGGCGTTGCGAACCCGTAGAGGCGCATGAGGTCCTGCTGGACATGCAGGTGGGCGAGGAGCGTTACGTTCTCCTTGCCGTGGATGCGCTCGTACGTCGAGAACGGTATCGTCAACCGGAGTCCGATTCCCCCGGTTTCGACGACCGCATAGGTCGGCCCGCACTGGGCCAGTCTGCCGCTGACGGATTCGATCATCGCGCTTTCAGAACCAATTGAGTGGCGTCCGGCGTCCGCTTCGGCGCGCACTTCCAGCAATACTGTGTCGAATCGCCGGCCCGCCCGGACCGGAAGACGAGCTCCATCTCGTCGCCGGGCTTTACCGCGGCGCCGTGGGCATCGGTGAGCGGGAACGACAACTTCAATCCTCCGGCGAACGCGACGGGCAGCGAGAAGCTTTCCGACCATGGCGTGCGCGGCGTCACGCTCTTTGCGTTCTCCGCGACGGTCCCAGTGCGCGGGATCACGGTCCTGACGAGCTTCGCATCGCGGCAAGCGGCGCAGCCGGCCGCCTCCGGTTCCGCGATCGTCCCGCAGCCGGGGCAGGTTGCGCCGGCCAGCGAAAGGTGCGGCCAGACCGGTCCCCGCACTGCGCGCGCGGCGCTCGGCATGAACGGCATGGCCGCCTGGACGCGCCCCTTTGCGGCCAGAAAAAAGCCGTATGCGTCGATCCGCCTCTTTGCGTCCATCGAACGCGCAAGCCGCGCGCGCTTCTGGAACTCGGTGATTCCGCGGGTCGCCTCGAAGATCAGCGCGTCCGCGCCGTCGCCGAAGCCGGCCAGGAGGATCGTGTCGCCCGGCTTCGACTCCTCCAGCGCCCCCGCCAGCATGAGGAACGGGTGTGACGCTCCAGAGTATCCGACCATGGCGGCGACCTGGTCCTCGGGCGATCCGTCGCCGGGTATTCCGATCTTGCGCGCCACGGCGTTGCCCACCGCGCGGTCGGGCACGCTGATCGCCACACGGGTGAAGTTTTTCGAAGTGAGGTTGTATCTTTTCAAGAGCCCGTTGATCGCGTCGGTGAGGTCGTGGACCACCTGCGCCGCATCGGGCTGACGTCCGTAGCGCTGGCTCCTGGTGAGCGAGAACGACCCGAGCAGGTTTGCGATGCAACCCTGTTCGGTGAACAGGAACGCGGCTGCGGCGTCGCCCGCCAGGAGCTCCTCGCGTGAGCCGGGCGGGGGAGCGGGGGAGTCCGAGGCGACGATCAACGCGGAGGAGATCGAGTTGGACTTGATCGAATCGGCGGCGGCCAGCAGAGCGGAGGTCCCGGCGCCAAGCGAAACGAGATCGAGCACCTTGGAACCACTCGCGAGCCCCACGCTTTCGGTGACAAGCGCCGCCGCGGAGCTTCCGAGGGTCGGCAGGGTGGATGAAGCGAAGAGCACGCCGTCAGGCGGCGCGACCGACAGATCGGCCATGCAATCGAGACACGCCTCGACGGCCATCGTCACCGCGTCCTCGTCAAACCAGGTGAACGACCGCTCGCCGGAAACGGGCGCGTTGCCGGGGCCGCCCAGCCCCCAGGCCTCGGCTATTGTATTGCGCCCGATCCGCCACCGGGGTACGTACGTTCCGTAGGATCTGATTCCGATCATCGCCACGATCTCAACTCCTCCGCAAACCGGCCGCGGGGCTGGATCTTCAAGTAGCGTTTCACGAGTTCCTTCGCCTTCGGCCGGGACCCGCAGGCGATCTCCAGCACTGCGAGGTTGTACAGCGTCAATTCGTCGTCCGGTTGCGCGGCGAAGACGAGACTGAGCTCCCTGCGAGCCTCCTCAGTCCGGCCCACGAGCTGCAGCACGCACGCAAGATTGTTGCGCGCCTCAAGATTCCCGGGGTCATGTTGCAGGGCAAGCTGGAGTTTCGCGATCGCCTCTTCATGCCTGCCGAGACTTTTCAAAGAGGAGCCAAGATTTGTCAGTGCCTCAGACGACGCCGGACTTGTGGCAAGCGCCAGCCTGAACTCCTTCACGGCGGCCGCGTGTCTTTCCTGTCGCGCGAAGGCGAGCCCGAGGTTGACCCGGGCCTCGACGTCGTACGGGTTGCGGCAAAGGACCTTGCGGAAGATCCGGCCGGCGCGCGCGTTGTTGCCGCTCTGCAGATGGGCGTACCCGAGGTTGTTCAGGAGTATCGCGTTGGTCGGATGCGCGGCCAGCGCCTCTTTCAGGACGGCAATCGCCTCCGCGCTCCTGCCCTGCTCGACGAGCAGGCAGGCGAGGTTGTTCGCGACCGCGAGCCGCGGCCGGCGTCCGGACAGAAACTCCTTCTGGAGCACCTGGAGCGCCTGTGCGGTTTTTCCCTGTCCGCGCAGGCGCATCGCCAGCCTGAACGGGTCGGTCCGTTTCATCCTGTCTGGGTTCTTGCTTGTCATAAGTCAGTCATACCTGGTCGGTCTGCAGGTCCACGGGCAAGTCACTTCTTCGGCGGCTTCGGCGTGTCCGGCAGCAATATGCGTCCTTTTCCCCATTTCGGGTTTCTCGACTTGATGCGGGTCCAGTTCTGGTCTATCGTCACGATCTCGCCGTACATTGGCTTTCCCTTCTGTGCGACGCACGCATACGGCTGCGCCCTGACCATGAGCAGATCGGCCGCGAAATCCCATTCCAGCATGTCGGCGCGCGCAAGCCCCTGCGCGTCGCTTACGAGCACATTTCCGCTCGCGAAGATATGCTGAAGGCGATTCTCCTTCTTCGGATCGTAGAAGACGGTCATCCGGTCGCTGCGCACCCAGGAGTTCGGGCGGGTAATGACGGCCTGGTCAAAAAACACAAAGCGACCCTCTTCCTGAAAGACCACGATATCGCCGAGGGTGACGGCTTCGATCCGCTCGATCTTGCCTGTGGGAAAGCCTTCTTCGTCGCGCAGCTCATAGGCGAGCGACAGCCGCTTCTTTCCACGCAGGATGATCTTCTTGTTCCGGGACGAGAAATCGACGACGTCCGCGGTGACGACATTCTCGCCGCTGGCGACCGTTGCCATCGGGGCGCCTACGAGCTTCCCCTTGCCGTTGGAGTGGGTGTAGGTGAAGTTCGTTCCGGTCGCGTGCATCCGGTCGGAATCGATGGAGACGTTGCCGGACGCGTCGAGCGCCTCGAAGGAGTTGTCTTCCGGGCGCAGCCTGACCTGGAGCGCGTTCGACTTGAGTCGCCACTCGGTCTCCACGAGCCCGGGCGCGGTGCCGTCCGGGCCGGACACGATCGGCCGGACCGCCGGGTCCGGCGGCGTCTCGGCATCGCCGGTCGTCTTGAACAGCGCCTCGATCCCCTTGCCCCTTTCCACGAGGAATCTTGCGTCGACCTCGTCCTGGCAGATGACGAGGTTGTCGCTGCGGAGGAGCCTGATGCGTCTCGCGACAACCCGGTTCTTTTCGTCGAGCACTTCCGAGAGGTTTTCGGAATAGAGGTCCGCCCGGCCCGTGGCCGGGGTCCATACGAGTTCGCCCGTCTTCGCGGTGAGCTTGTCCTCGACCAGGAGTACGTTTCCAATGGCCCGGCTGAGCGAGATGTCGTACGGCACGCCTTGCCGTTCGGCGCCCTTATCGTGGCCGGCTTCGCGACGATCCTGTTCACCGGAGGGCTTGTTGCCCCGATCCGGGGGCTGCGCTGCGCCTCCCTTGGGCGAAGGTCGCAGTTCGACGAGCAGCGAGTCGCACATGAGGTCGATACGCTCGTTGCGCGCGCGGACGGACTCGGCGAACGTGGCGACGACCGCCTGCGGCGGCAGGGAGGCGCTGGCGGTCAATTGCTTCTTGACGACCGCGGGGCCGGTGCAGGTCGTCACCGTCGGCTCGGCGGCGACGACCCCACCGGCCGTTGTGGCGGCGCTTTCCGAGCCGGGACGGGCACCCGAGGATGCGTGCGGGTCGAAGATACTGAATACACGCGAAGACCTGAACGAGATCGTCTGCTGCGGGCCGGAAAAGGTGGCCTCCTCCTGGTCGCTGGTCGAGCAGAACAGCATGCGCTGCGACGACGCGGTGAACTGCGGGTCTACGAGCCGTGCGTTGCCGACGGCGAGCATTCTTTCGATGACGACCGTGCTCCGTGCCCCGTCGGCGGTTCCGGCCGGGATCTCCTTGAGTATCGCTTCGACTTCGTCCGCGGTGAGTTGCGACTCCCCGGCGACGGTCTCGCGGCTTATGAACACGTTCTGTCTGAAGACCACGCGCCAGCTCTTCGAGGGACCGACGGGCTCGCGCAGGTTTTCCATTGTCATCGGGCCGTCGCAGGTGACGCCCAGCGAAAAGAAATCCAGGCCGGGTTCGCGCTTTGCCGCCCCGTCCGACCGGTTTGGCGCCTCGATCTGGAGTTTGCCGGCGGATTCGATGAGGACGGTAACCTGCTCGTGAATCTGGAATTCCTCGAACTGGATGTGGCCGTCGAATCTCTTGCCGTCGATCTGCATCCCGGAGCGGGAGATGGAGACCGCTTTATCGGTGTGTATCTTTTTCTCATCGAAGTTGGAGCGGAGTTCGTCCGTGGTAAGCTTGCTCCCGTCGGAAGTGGTGACCTCCACTTCTCCGTAGAGAAGCGCGAGGTCTTTTTCCTTTTCAACGTCGCCCCGCCGTGCGGAGAAGAAGACCTGGTCCAGTTCCCGTTTCTCGGCTCGCTGTTTGGGATAGAACACAATCCGCGGCTCGGCGAGCTTTACGCGGTCTTCTCCGAGCACGTCCGCGTCCTTGCCGGCTATCTCCCAACGGACCTCGTCGCCGTCGTATCGGGGGTAGCTGAAGTCCTTGATTGTCATGCGCGGTCCGGTCGGTCGGCCGGCCGCAGGATCGGTCGGCTCGCGGCCGGGCAGAGACGGGATCGCGGGTTTGCCGGCGACGCCGTCCTGCTGAGGCGCAGGCGACTCCAGCAGGAAGTAGGCAAGGGCGCCTACACCGACCATGAACAGGACTATCGCAAACCATTTCATGCGCGATTCACCAGATCATCATTCAGCCGAACGTCGTTTGCCTGCCGGGCGTCCCAATTGTCATTCCCGCGCAAGCGGAAATCCGGTCGCCGTCGACGGGCACAGGCGGGACGCCTGTGCTATATTGCGCCCGCCTCACCTTCCGCCTTCCGGGTTGCCGCCCCCGTGGGCATGGGACTTCGTCCCGGGCGATGCGACGCCGCATTTTGACAGGATCTCGTCCCACTTTCCCTGGGCCTTGAGTATCTTTTCCGCGCACTCGCGGACGGCCCCCGCGCCGCCGCGCGCGCGTGTGATGTACGCGGCAATCTTCTTCACCTCCGGATGAGCGTTTGCCACGGCGATCGGCAACCCGACGAGACGCATCACCGGAATGTCCGGCAGGTCGTCGCCGATGTAGCAGACCTCCGAATCCGGCACGTCGAATTTCTTCTTGATCTCCCGGTACGCGATGAGCTTGTCAAGCTCTTTCTGGAACACGTCCCGGATGCCAAGCTCGCGCGCGCGGTAAAAGAGGGCCATGGACAACCGGCCGCTGACTATCGCCAGCTTCAGCCCGGCGCGGCGCAGGTACGCAAGCCCCGCGCCGTCGGTCACGTTGAACACCTTCACCTCGCGCCCTTCGTCATCGATGCGGATGCTGCCGTCGGTCAGCACCCCGTCACAGTCCATGATGAGCATCTTTACGGAACGAAACGCGGCCTGTTTTTTCATGTTGTGCCAACCTCGAGCAGATCCTGAACATCGAGCATGCCTATGGGCCGGTGTTCGGAATCGACCACCGGGAGTTCGTCAATTTTCTTCTGGCGAAGCATGCGGAGCGCCTCGGTCGCCAGCCGTTCCGGCGCGATGGCTATCGGGCTGCGCGTCATGAGCTCCCCGGTCCGGACGGTCTTCGGGTCGACGCCGCAGCCGATATGCCTGCGCAGGTCGCCATCGGTGAAGATGCCGGCGAGTTTTCCGTGCTTGTCGACCACGGAGATGGCTCCTGCGCGCGCGCGCGTGATCGCGTCGAGCGCGACGAGGAGCGGCGCGTCTTCGGCGACGATCGGGTTGGCGCTCCCGGTCCGCATCACGTCCCGCACCTGGAGCAGTTGGCGGCCCAGTTCGCCGGCCGGGTGATAGAACGCAAAGCTCTCTTTGTCGAACCCGCGCTCCTGCAGGACGACAAGCGCAAGCGCGTCACCGAGCGCCAGCGCGGCAGTCGTGCTCGCGGACGGCGCAAGCCCGAGCGGGCAGGCCTCGGTGATGTTGCCGGTCTCGAGGACTACATCGCTGTACTTGCCGAGGCTGGACGAGGCGGAGGTCGTGATGGACACGACCTTCGCGCCGATCTCTCTGAGCGAAGGCAGGAGCCGGACGAGCTCCTCCGTCTCGCCGCTGTTGGAGATGGCGAGGACGACATCCACGCCGGTCACCTTGCCGAGGTCGCCGTGCAGGGCCTCGGCGGGATGGAGAAAGAGCGCCGGCGTCCCCGTGCTCGCCAGGGTTGCGGAGATCTTCTGGCCGATTATTCCGGCCTTGCCCATGCCGGAGACGACGACCCGTCCCTTGCAGGCGAGGATCGAATCGACCGCCTTCGAGAACGAGTCCGTGATGCGGTCGAGCAGGGCGAGCACCGCGTCGGCCTCGCTCTTGAGAATGCGCCTTGCGTATTCCGTTCGTTCTGTAGACATTACCTGCAACCTAAGCGCGGACCGGTCCGGCCGGGATGTCGACCGCCTTCCGGGCGCAAAAATCCCGAAATTACTATTGTATCAAGAGATCAGGCGCCGTTCAAGGTTTTCCCTCTCCCCGGGTGCAGGCGTGGAACATCGATGATTTTCGGATGCGGCTTTCTACGCCGCCCGTGGCGGCGGTTCGTACCGCCCTGCGCGCAAGGTCGCCTGGAAACCCCCGGCATGGCCGGGGTGGAAGTCGAGACGCCCGCGGAATACGCCTGATTCGCCTTTTCTGCCGGAAAACGCACTTTTTTCCTTGACATCGACGGTTTCTGCCGATATATTAGTGAGTTCACCGGCGTCGGCGGACCGCCATCATTTGCTTTTTGGGCAGGAGATTCGTCGGTATGAAGAGGTTGGCACTATTGTTCTGTCTGGCGCTCCTTGCGTTCGTTGCTGGTTGCACCTACAGCCGTGAGCACAACAAGCGGCACTGGCTGTCGATGAAGCAGGACCTGCACGAGATGCACAGGTGGGTGGACAAGTACTGGTTCAACTTCGACTGGGACGACCCGAACCGGTACTAGGCGGCAGACCAGGCGGCTCAAGGGCGTCATGCGCATTCGCCCGGCACGTGCGTGTCATAGCCTGCAGACTGCGGGCGTTGAGCCGTGAAGCGCTTTCGCTCTGCCTGGCCGCGACGCCGTTTTTCCAGCCTCGTTTCACTGCCGCACAGAGACTCTTCCGTCCGCGCGCTGTCGGCCGGTTTACGTTCCAGGCGCTCCCCCAACGAATGACTCGCTGCTTCCCCGTTCCTTTCGCCCGGTCCCCTTGTATTTGCGGTCTCCGGATCGACCCCGTTTCTTTTTGAGGTGTGAAGATATGCGTAGAATGATCGCCGCCTTTTTTGTGTTCGGCCTGGCAGCCCTTGCCTGCGGGTGTTTTGAGACCAAGGAAGAACTCTTCATCAATCCCGACGGCTCTGGCAAGGTCGTGATCGAAAGCGTATATCAACCCATGGACTTTTCCGGCGGCAGCGATCCGCAGGCGGCGATGAGGAAGAGCGTGAAGGAGATCATCGAAAAGTCAAAGGGCATCGACACATGGAGCAACGTCAGTTTCCAGTTGAACCCGGACAAGAAGGTGTGCTTCAAGGGCACGGCGTACTTCAAGGACGTATCGACCGTGAAAATCGAGAACGCCGCCGCGCTCGAGATCGCGATGCAGAAGAATTCCGACGGCAAGCTGGTCTTTGAGATGCGCGGCGACCAGAAAGGCAGTGGAGAGCCGGGCGCGCTCACGGAAGAGCAGATCAAGAACAAGATTTCCGAGGAGAAGACCAAGTACCAGCAGAGCAGGCCGATGATGGTCGGGATGCTCGGGACCCTTCGCTCCGACGCCGTCCTGCACCTGCCCGGAACGGTTGAGCAATCCACCAACTTCAAGAAGAACCCGGACGGCTCACTTACTGTCAGTCTGCAGGGCATGAAGGTGATCGAGGCAATGGACGCGATCATGAACGACGAGGCGGCGTTGCGCGCGATGATCGAATCCGGCAACGACGTGACCGAGATCGGACCGGGCTCCGACCCGGTCTTCATGGAGAAGATGTTCGGCGAGCGGGCGCCGGTTCGCGCGGTTGTCGGCGGGACGCTCACGCCGCTCTTCGACTACGAGGGCGAGGCCGCCCAGGCGAGAGCCGGGATGGAAGAGATGATGACGAAGCTGGGTATTACGGTGGCAAAACCCGTTCCGCTCGCCGGTCGCGCGGAGTTCAAGAGCCTCACGATCGGCGGCGTGCGGATCGTGAGGATCGATGACGGCGAACGCGGAATCAGGCCGTTCTACGAGAGCAAGGGGTGCACACTCGCGCTGGTCGGTGAACTGCCCGGCGCCGTGCTCAAGGTCACCGAGGGCAAGCTGGAGAAGGCGATCGCCAGCACGGGCGCAAACCTGCTGCCCGAGGACGAGTGGAGCCGCACGATCTCCATGTGCACCCTCTCGGCGGACAAGACCGCAGTAGTGTTCGACGTAAGGCTGCAACTGCCCGACCAGGATGTGCCCGGGCTGAAGGAGGTCTCGGGGACGCTGGAATACGTGATCGAAAAGGGGGCAAAGCAGGTGGACATCGGCGTCGAGGAATTCAAGACCGGCGCGCCGGGCAAGGAACTCGGCGCCTCTATCGTGTCCGTGAAGGACAGCGAGTGGCAGGCCGGCACCCAGGTGCTCAGCCTCCAGCTCGCCATTGCTCAGGAAGCGATAAAGGCGGTCCACATCTACGATACCGGCGGGAAAGAACTGACAACCAACAGCCAGGGGTACATGTCATCCAACGAGACGACGACGGTCGACTACTCGATGGAAGGCAAGTTCCCCGCGAAGGGCCGGATCGTCGTCGAGGTCTACGACACGGAGAAGTACGCGATCCCATTCAAGATCGAGAACGTCACGCTGACGGGTGCGCCGTTGAAATAACTTGCATGCGGGTTCCGGCGGCGGTAGGCGGCTTCCACGCTCGAGTCTCGGGAAAGGCCGGAAGGCACAAGTCCTCCTTGGCAAAGGGGGATTCAGGGGGTTGTTCACGACTTCGACTGGCCTGCCGCCGATTTCCTTCCGCGCCGGCTGCGCAGGAACGCGCTCAAAGGCACGCGGGCAAGGCTCCTCCGAAGCGCTTCCTGTATCGCCCCGAGCCGCCGCCGCAACGGGCACCGCGCCTTCCTCGCACACAGGCCCTGTGAGACAAAACAGCGGTTGACCGCAAGCCTGCCCTGCACGGCCTCCAGTACGCACAGAACCGATATCCCGGACGGAGGTCCGGCCAGGCGATATCCCCCCGCCACGCCGCGCACGGAAGTGATGATCTTCCGTCTTGCCAGTTGCCTCAGCAGCTTCCTTGCGAACGGGAGTGAGACATTGGTCCTCGCGGCCAGCTCGGCCGACGCGCCCGTCCTCCCGTTTCCAAGCGACGCGAGATGGAGCAGGGCGCGCAGCGCGTAGTCCGTGTTTCTGTGTATCAATTCCATGACGCGGCTTGCTTCCTCGTGGAACACAGTCGAGCGACCCGCCCGTTCGTTGTAACGACTTCAGTCGTTGCGATCGACCAGCGACTGAGGTCGCCACTACGGACACGTGCGCGGGTCGCCGACTTACTCACAAATCCGGTTTGCGGTCATCCCCCCGACGCGTCGGGGCATCTCCTTCAGTGAAAGGCCGGGCAGCGAAGCAGCCCTTTCCGCCTCAGCGGATCCGCCCGAGGCGGACACCCCCGAGTGCCCAATGATCCGCTAAAACGCCAAGAATCACGAAGAAGCAAACTCCGACCGGATACGACGGAAATTCGCGAAAGCCCCGGCGTTTTTATGATTTCTTTGGCGTCTTGGC
>JAVHLO010000083.1:9145-10750 GCA_031082105.1 Planctomycetota bacterium | reverse complement strand
AGACCTACGCCGAGAACGCCGCGCTGAAGGCCCTCGAATGGGCGAAGAAGTATGGATGTCTCGCCCTAGCTGACGACAGCGGGCTGGAGGTTGCCGCGCTCGAGAATCGACCGGGGATACATTCGGCGTACTACGCGTTCGTTCGGGGCGCTTCACGACGGGCGATCGAGACGGCATCACGCGCGGCCGACCGACGTTCCGCGCGCGAAACCTCGGCCTTGAACATACGCAGGCTGCTCGATGAACTGCGTGGCATGCCGGCAGGCCTGCGGCGCGCGCGGTTCGTCTGCGTCATGGCCCTCGCCGTGCCCGGCCGGATACGATATGGCGCGACCCGTAAGCGACACCACACGGCCGCCGCAGAAGTGGTCTTTTTCGGACGCGGGACGTGCCGGGGCCGGATAACGACGGAGCCACGTGGAGCGCTGGGGTTCGGGTACGACCCCGTTTTCTATTCCAGCGAGCTCGGCCGCACCTTTGCAGAGGCCGGTCAGCTTCAAAAAAACAAAGTGAGCCATCGCGCGCGCGCGCTCGAACAAGTGAGGAGCTTCCTTGAAAAGAGGCTACCGCGTATTCAAAGGCTATTTCCGCGCATACCGGAAATGGATCGTCGGGGTACTGATATCCATAGTGCTCGTTGACATCGTCGGTCTGGTCCCGCCCTGGATCATCGGCACAGCGATCGACTACCTCAGCGAGAAGAATATCAGCCTCACTGCCGCAGCCATGTTCGGCCTCGCCCTGGTACTGGTCGAGATCATGCGCGCGACGCTCCGGTTCCTCTGGCGTCGGATCGCGTGGGATTTCTCGCGCGTCGTGGAACAGGACCTGCGCCTGAGGTACTTCGACCACCTGTTGAAGCTTCCGCCGTCTTTCTACGACAACCAGAAGACCGGCGAGCTCATGAGCCGCGCGACGAGCGACGTCGAGGTCGTCCGGATCTTCTTCGGGATGGGCGTGCTGGTACTCTTCGACGCCACTGCCATCCTCGTCACGACGCTGCCGGTACTCTTCTACCTCAACGCGCGGCTGATGCTGTTCACGCTGATCCCCCTGCCCATACTGCTGGTCTCGACGTACATCATCATCCGGCTTGTCCACAAGTACTCGCACGCCGCGCAAGAGCAATACGCGGTGCTCACAGGCAAGGTGCAGGAGAACCTCTCGGGCGCGAAGGTCGTCAGATCGTACGTGCGCGAAGACTATGAGGTCGAGTCGTTCTCGCGGTTATGCGACGAGAACGTGCGCCTCAGCATGAAGCTCGCGGGCATCAACGCTGTATTTCACCCGATCATCTTCTTCGTGGTCGAGTTCGGCACGCTCCTCGTCCTGCTGATCGGCGGCGGCGACGTCGTCTTGGGCAAGATCTCGCTGGGCGATTTCATCAAGTTCAGCTTTTACCTGGCCTGGCTCGTGTGGCCGATGGTCGGGCTTGGCTGGACCATCACGCTCTACCAGCGCGGGGTCGCCTCGATGGAACGACTCAACGCGATCCTCGCCATCGAACCCGCGATCAGGGACGAGTCGGCCTGAAAGAGAACGACGTAGTCACCGACGTCTTTCTGCAAGGGGTGAGGGGGCCCCGATGGCTCCGGAACCCGTTCG
>JAVHLO010000083.1:0-9135 GCA_031082105.1 Planctomycetota bacterium | reverse complement strand
GGGACGAGTCGGCCGGGACGGAATCCGCGCCGGGTGTACTCGTACACTCGCGCCCGCCGGATGCAACGGCCGTGGTCGCCGCGCCTGCCGAGCGGCTCGAGGGACGCATCGAGTTCCGCAACCTCGACTTCTCGTTCGGTGCGGTTCAGACGCTCAAGAACATCAACGTCACGGTTGAGTGCGGGACGACGCTGGCCATCGTCGGTCCGGTCGGGTGCGGCAAGAGCGCGCTCGTCAGCCTGCTGCCGCGACTCTATGATCCGCCACGCGGGACCGTTTTCATCGACGGTCGTGACGTGCGGTCGATCCCTCTGGCCACGCTCCGGGGCAGCATCGGGTTTGCACCGCAGGATGCGGTGCTCTTCTCCGATACGATCGCGAACAACATCGCGTTCGGCCTGCCGGGCGCGAGCGAAGAACTGGTGCGCGCGGCCGCGGAACAGGTCCGCCTCGCGGACGAGATCGCGACCTTCCCTCAAGGATACCAGCAGATCGTCGGCGAACGTGGTGTCACCCTTTCCGGCGGACAGAAGCAGCGCGCGACGATCGCGCGCGCATTGTTCCTCGATCCGCCGATCCTGATTCTCGACGATGTGCTCTCGAGCGTCGATACCGCGACCGAGAAACACCTGCTCATGAGCATCAAGCAGGCCGCGGTCGGCCGCACGTGCCTCATCGTCTCACACAGGATTTCAACCATCCAGCACGCGAACAGGATCATCGTACTGGACCAGGGGAGAATAGTGGAATCCGGGACACATGACGAGCTGCTGGCGAAGGGCGGGCTCTACGCGAACATGTATGAAAGACAGTTGCTGGCCGAGGAGTTGGTGTAGGAAGTATGCACGGACCCGGTGCACAATCTGATTCGGACGAAGCGACGGAACGCCGGTATGACAGCCGGCTGATGCGGAGGCTTCTCACGTACGTCTGGCCGTATCGCGGCCCCGTCGTCGCCGCGCTCGTCTGCCTCGCGGTATTCCGCATCGCATCGCTCGTACCGGCCTACCTGATGAAGGAGGCGGTGGACCGGTTCATGATGGCCGGCGACCTTGCGCGCGAGGCGCGGATCGACGGAATACGCATGCTCGCGGCGATTTTCCTCGGCGTGATCCTGCTGAAGGAATGCGCCGCGTATGCGAACACGATTCTGATGGCGTCCATCGGCCAGCGGGTGATGCGCGACCTGCGCGTGGCGGTATTCTCGCACCTGCAACGGATGAGCATGGACTTCTTCTCGAAGAACCCCGTCGGCCGTCTCATGACGCGGGTCACCGGCGATATCGAGACGCTCAACGAAATGCTCAGCGCGGGTGTGGTCGCCCTGCTCGGCGACGTCGTGTCGCTCATCGCGGTGCTCGGCCTGATGCTCGCGCTCGATGCGCCGATGACGGCAGTCACACTGGTGGTCTTGCCCGCCCTCTATTTCGTTTCAAAGGCGTTCCGCAGGCTCGCCCGCCCTGTCTACAAAGAGATCAGAAAGAAGGTCGCGGCGATGAACGCGTACCTTCAGGAGAACATCTCCGGGATGCGGGTCGTCCAGCTCTTCCGAAGAGAAGGCGAGAACCGCCGTCGGTTCGACGCGATGAATCGCGACCTCTTCGGCTCGTACCTGAAGAGCACGCTCTACGCCTCGATCTTTTTCCCGTGCGTGAACGTGGTCGGCGCGACCGCGAAGGCGCTTGCCATATGGTTCGGCGGCGGGGAGATAATCCAGCAGAATATCCAGCTTGGCACGCTCATCGCGTTCATAACCTACATCGACGCGATCTTCCAGCCGCTGGCGGAACTCGCCGAAAAGTACAACATGATCCAGAGCGCAATGGCATCTTCGGAACGCGTCTTCGGTCTGCTCGACACGGCGCCGTCGGTGCTCGTCGCGCCGAAACCCGTGCCCGTCGAGCCCTTCCAGGGCCGGATCGAGTTCAGGAGTGTGTGGTTCAGCTACGAGCCGCAGGGACAGCGCGAAGAGAGCGCGGCCACGAAGCCGTGTGCCGTCGGTCCGCCGGCCGCGCAAGCGGGAGAAGCCACGCCACACGCGCAGCCGGGGCCGGCCTCTCCAGCGGTCACTGGCGAGACAGCGGAGCCACATCGCGCCCCGCCTCCTGTCATTCCCGCGCAAGCGGGAATCCAGACGCCATCGACCGGCACAGACGGGACGCCTGTCCTACATTCTCCGCAGTGGGTATTGAAGGACCTCTCGTTCACGATCGAGCCGGGCGAGAAGATCGCGCTCGTCGGCGCCACAGGCGCGGGCAAGAGTTCCATCATCAACCTCGTATGCAGGTTCTACGACGCGACACGGGGGAGCGTACTCATCGACGGCAAGGACATCCGTGAGCTTGACCTCGCCGAGTTGCGGTCGAAGATGGCCGTCGTGCTCCAGGACGTCTTTCTCTTCTCCGGCGACATCGACCACAATATCCGACTGGGCAAGGAGAGCATCTCGCGCGCGAAGGTCGAGGAGGCTGCGCGGATGGTGAACGCGCACCTGTTCGTGGAGAAGCTCGAAGGCGGTTACGGCGCGGAAGTGAAGGAGCGCGGGGCGACCCTCTCGATCGGCCAGCGGCAGTTGCTCTCGTTTGCGCGCGCGCTGGCGTACGATCCCAGGCTGATCATCCTTGACGAGGCGACGTCGAGCGTCGACACCGAGACCGAATTGCTCATCCAGGACGCGCTGAAGAAGCTGCTCTCTGGCCGCACTGCGATCATCGTTGCGCACCGGCTTTCGACGATCCAGAGCTCCGACCGCATTTTCGTGATGCACCATGGCGAGCTGTGCGAGGTCGGGAACCACGCCGAGCTGCTGGCGAAGAGAGGGATCTACTACAGGCTGTACCGGCTCCAGTACGAGCAGCCCGCTGCGGGTGCGAAAGACTAGGAGTCCTGGATATCAGCCCTGCGAAGCACAACACCTGCAGACGGCCGGGTCGGCTCGTGCTCTTGCTCGTGCTCGTGCTCGAGCTTCGGCATGGCGATGAAGAGTGCGCGCGGATTGTCCCGAGCGGAGACAGACCCGTGAGCAGAGGGCACGAGTAGGAGCAAGAGCACGAGCAGGAGCGCGAGCCGGCAAAGAGGATACACAATCCGTCCAATCCGTGAAAGTCGCGTTTGCCAGGCCTTTTTGGGACGCCACAGAATGGCTGGTGATCGACTCGCCCGGGCCAGATTGATGCGCATGACCGCGACACGGCTGCTGGTTGGGATCCCTCTCTTGCTGGCGATGCTGTTCGTGCCGGCGGGTACGCTTGACTACTGGCAGGCGTGGGCCTATCTGGCGATCATTGTCGTCTCCATGACATTTGCGCTGCGCTTTTTGTTCCGGAACAGCCCGGAGCTGCTGGAGCGGCGGATGCGGATGAAGGAGACGGAGCCGCGACAGAAGTGGGTCGTGAGGATCGGGGCGCCGTGCTTTGTCGCCACCTATCTGCTGTGCGGATTCGACAGGCGGTTCGCGTGGTCCAGCGTGGCGGCGGAGCAGGTGTTACTCGCGGACCTTGTCGTCGTCCTGAGCTACATCTTCATCTTCCAGGCGTTCAAGGAGAACCGGTACGCGTCGAGGATAGTGGAAGTGGTACCGGGTCAGAAGGTCATCGGCAGTGGACCATACGCGATCGTGCGTCACCCGATGTACCTGGGGGTGTCGCTGATGTGCATGTTTTCGCCGTTGGCGTTGGGGTCAGTCCTGGCGATGCTGCCGGCGCTGTTGATGGTCCCGCTCCTCGTGGTCAGGATATTGAACGAAGAAGACGTGCTCATGCGTGAGCTTGAAGGATACCGGGACTACATGAAGAAAACCAGGTGCCGACTGGTGCCGGGTATCTGGTAGGCCTCGGCGGATCGCCAGCGGACGACAATTCCGCCCGAGCGCAAAGGTCAAAGCTGCGGCTTTGACGCTCCAAACCGCAGCGCCTCGTCCGCGATTCCACGGATCACGACCCGGCCCAATCGCCAGACGGGCTGAGGGCCGACCGGAGGCCGTCGCCCCGCTCCCGGCACGGCCTATTTCTGGGTGAGCTTCTTTATTAGTTCAATCGCCTTCTCGTTCTGCGGGTAACGGCCGCGGGCCTCCTTCGCCGCCTCCAGCGCCTTGTCGTTCTCGCCGAGCGAGATGTAGCTCTCCGCCAGCTTGCAGTAGTAGTCGGAAATGAGCATGTTCTTCTTGCCGTCCTTGTTCACTTCTTCGAGCAGCACGAGCGTCGCCTGAAACGCCGTCACCGCGCCATCATCCTTGCCCAGGTCCTTCAGCGCCTCGCCCAGGTACGCCTGCATCTCAATGTCGCGCACCTGCACCAGCGCGCCCTGCTCCAGGACGCGCACGATATCCTCGATCCGACCGCGCTTTCGGTACAGCTTCGCCAGCCTCATCCTCACGCCGAAATCGACGCTGTCTATCTTCGCGTACGCCTCCAGCTCCGCCAGCTCCTTGTCTTCGTTTGCGTCCTTCTTGTAGATATCGGCGAGCTCAATGTACGGATTCCCGCCCGGCCACGGGCCGCCCGGAAACGCAGTCTTGGCCAGTTTGAAATGACGGACGGCGTTTGCCGTGTCGTTCTCCTTCAGGTACTGCCGCGCAAGGGTCAAGAACGTGCCCGCATCGTCGGCGCCATGCGCCACGGCCCGACGCAGATACTCCGCTGCCCGGTCCTCCCTCACCTTCTCGCTGAAGACGCGCGCGAGGCAGATCATCGCGTTGACCGAAACCGGGTCCTGCTCGAGCACCCTCATCGCAAGCTCCTCGGCGCGCGCGATTTTGTTCTGCGACACCAAGATCAGCGCGATGTCGGTCATCAGTTCGAGATTATCGGGCTCACGCGTCAACCGCGCCTCCAGCGCGGGCAGGAGCTCCGGGTTCTCCGGCCTCAGCACATTCACGTCGCGCAGCCAATGTTCGACATATTTGTGCATCGCGTAGTCGAGCTCGCTCGTCGTCATTCCGAGCGCGCGCTTAATCACTTCGGGTGTCTTCACGCGCTCCTTCCAGAGCTTCAGCATCTCGACTATCTTGGGGAAGCCGTGCTCCTTCAGGATGTACTCGCATATCAGTGAACCATAGAGGTAGTAGACGGTGAGGTCGCCCGCGGGTCCGGTCTGGCCCCTGTCGATGTTGTCAATGGCAACCAACAGCCCCTTCTCGAACGCATCAAGGATCTGGAGTTGTTTTTCCCGTTCCCATCCGACCCCGCCGAACTGCTCTTCGAACGTAGCGAGCCCTTCGGTGAACCAACGCGGTACGCGGAAATCCGTGTACTGCAGGTGAAACACGTGCGCAAGCTCATGCCACGTGACGGCGCCCCAACTGAAGGGGCCCATCGCCTCCTGCGCGCGCGGCGAATCGATCGCGACGACCCGCCCGAAGCACACGCCGAGCGCGCCCAGTCCGGGGAGCCCGAACGTGCGCACCGAAAAATCTTTGTGGCGGGGATAGACTTCAATCAGGATCGGCGCGCGCGGCGTGAACCCGTACCGCTCGGACATCTCCTTGAATGCGCGTTCGGCAAGCGGGACTGCGAACTGGGGGAGCAGCGCCTTCTCGCCCTCGTGGAACCTGAACGTGAAGTGCTCTGATGTGACCGTGATGAATTCAGTCTCGAGGAGGTCGAGCAGCTTGAGCGTGTTGACGGTCCAGACATGGAACGGATCCCGTTCGTACGCCTCCTTGAGGCAGGCAGTGCCCTTCTCCATCTCGCCGAGCCGGAGATAACTCATCCCGACTCCGATCCGCGCCTCCCAGAGCTGCTTGTCCAGGTCTGCGGCACGTTCGTAGAACGAATGAGCATTGGCCAGCCGCAGCTTCATCGACACAATGTCGGCGACAGTGAGGAAGAACCGGCCGCAGCGCGGATTGATCCCGGCCACGGTGGCGCATTCGCGGTCGAAGTCGGCCTGTTCGTCGAGCAGGAAATGACATGCGGCCAGCATCCCGCGCGAGATCTGCGATGCGGGATCGATCCGGAGCGCCTCTTTGAGCACGCGCTTCGCCGCGCTGTAGTTGCAGGGCTCGATGAACTCAAGCGCGCGAAGCTGGAGCGCGGGCACGAAACGCGGGTTGGTCTCGAGCGCGTGCTCGATCTCCATCTTCTTCATCTGCGGGTTGTCCTGCGGCCCGACGCACAGCGCCTTGCCGTAGTGGGCCAATGCGTGGGCGGGATTGATCTTGAGCGCTGATTCCATCTTCTTCCGCGCCTCACCCGGGTCGTGTTTCTCCAGGTAGCACAGCCCCCAGCGGATGAAGGTGTCGGCGTTCTCCTTGTCGAGCCGCGCGGCCTTGTAGAGCAGCTCCTCGGCGACCTTCTTCACCGTCCCCTTCTCGCCCATCCGGATGCCGTAGAGCCATGAGCCGCGCGCGACGAGCGTCAACTCGTCCGCGTCCGTGAACTCGTCCTTCTCGTTGTAGTAGTCGACGAAGAATTCCATTTCGCGGTTCGCGTCGTCGTGGCGGCCGGTATCGATGAGCGCCTGTGCCAGCACGAGGTGTGCGCGAAGCGCGTTCTTGTCCAATTCAATCGCCTTCCGGGCCTGTTTCTCGGCGGCCTCGAGGTCGCCGGATTCGAAGTGGACCTCGGCGAGCACGCCCAACACTCTCGCCCCGTCCGCGCCCGACGCCTCGAATCCTTTCAGCGCGCGCCGCGCCTCGGCATGCTTTCCGGTCTCAAGGTACACAAGGCCGAGCAGCTCTGCGGCTTCGGTATCTGATGCGGCGCGCTCGAGGATCGATTTGCACAGGGTCTCGGCCTCCGCGTAACGGCCGGTCCGGTAGGCCGCGCGGGCGGACTTCAACTGCGAGTCATCCTCGTCGGAACAGGCCAAGCCGCAGGCGACGAGCAGAAACACCGGCGTGACAAGAAACCGCAAACGAAGGTTCATCATTTGTCCTCTCTGTGAGATTCAGCCGTCTCCTCGCGGCTCCCCTGCTGTCATCCCCGCGCAAGCGGGGATCCAGCGAATGCCGACAGGATGCCGGCGCTCCCAGAAGGTCCTCCCCGCGCTCCACTGGATTCCCGCTTACGCGGGAATGGCTGCACCTTGCGTTCCACCGAATTCCAGCCGCCACCGTCGTTATACACGCACACCCGATGAAAGTCAAGAAACATAGACAGACATCGCGCGCGTTCGTATAATTGCGCTTATGCCACGCTGTGTGCAGATACTGACCAGATTTGACCTTGGCGGCGCGCACCGTATCGCGCTCCAGATCGCCGCGTTCGCAGGCGCACACGGTTGGGAATCGCACATCTGCGCCGGGCCCGGCGGACTACCGAGCGAATTCGCCGGTTCACTGATCGATGCAGCCCGCGGGGTACACGGTCGGCTGATGTCCGTACGACAAGTAGCCCGGCTGCGGCGCGAAGTGTCGCCCGTCGACGACATGCTCGCACTCTGCGAGTTGACCCATCTCCTTCGGAAGCTGAGGCCTGACGTCGTTCACACGCACACATCGAAGGCCGGGATCATTGGCCGACTCGCGGCGCACCTCGCGCGAGTTCCGCTTGTCGTACACACAGTGCATGGTTGGAGCTTCAACTCGAGCCAGCCACGCGTGTTGCGCCGCTTCTATCTGGAGCTCGAGCGCTTCACCGCACGGAGGACCAACAGGATGTTGACGGTCTGCGAAACGGATATGCACACCGGCCTTTCTCTGGGCATTGGATTGAAAGACCGGTATCAGACCATACGCTGGGGCGTCGCGCTCTCTGAAAGCGCATCCCGCGCCATCGAGCCTTGCGGGTCCAACAATGTGGACGGTTCCGACACGGTTCACGCATCGCGTGTTTCGACCGACACGGTACGGTTGTTGTTTGGCGGAGTATTCTCCCCTCCCACGGCGGTCGAGAAACGGGCTGCCCGCGAGCGGCTCGGTCAGGATCCGGATTCGGAGCTGGCAGGCTGGATTGGGCCGTTCAAGCTTCAGAAGTCGCCCGCGGATTTCGTCCGGATTGCGGCGAGGATCGCGCAGACGCGGCCGCGCACAAGGTTCCTGATGGCCGGCGATGGCATGCTGCGCGCTGAAACGGAGGCGCTTGCGAAATCCATGGGGGTCGCAGACAAGATCCGATTCACCGGCTGGTGTCACGACGTGCCGACTTTCATGAAGGCGATCGACGTCCTGTTGCTCACTTCGCGATGGGAAGGTCTGCCCTTGACGCTCATGGAGGCGGCTGCGTCGGGCGTGCCGTTCGTTGCGGCGGACGTCGGCGGCGTGCGCGAGCTCGTCCGGGACGGCTTGTGCGGGGCCGTGCTCCCGCCGACCAATACTGAGGGTTTCGTCAAGGAGACGGTGCGGCTCCTTGAGAGGCGCGCGGATGATCTCGATGAAACGGCGCGGGCCGCGAGGCTGGCCGCGGAACGCGCGTGCGATGTCGTCAGGCCGCTGGAGGCCGTGCTTTCCCTATACCGCGCGAGCCTCTAGCGCAAGAAGTCTTCCTGAAGGAACCTGTTCACCTCGTCAAGCCGGCCGATCGCCTTCTCGTAGTCGACCTGGAGTATCTTCAGCGATTCGAGCGGCAGCATGTCCTTCGGTGGCCGCAACCCTTTGCGGACCGGTATCTGCCTGCCGCGTCCATCCGCGAGCATCTGCTCCACTTCCTGGCTCAACAGAAAGTCGATGAGCTTCTTCCCATTCTCCGCGTTGGGCGATCCCTTGATCAACGCGACGGTGTTGGGGATGAGCAGCATACCCACCTCGTCAGCGCCCTGGTCCGGGTAGACGATGCCGATCGGTTTCGACGCCTCCAGCCCGACCCACACGTCGTCGGTATCGGTCCAGCCGAAGAGGCACTCACCGCGCGCGACCTGGTCGCGGACCGTTGCGTTTCCCTGTGCGACGATGATATCGTTCGCGCGCATGGATTTGAAGAGCTCCCTCGCTTTCTCGGCGCCCAGCTTCTCGAAGAGCACGAGGGAATGGGTCGATGTCGTGCCGAACAACGGCCGGGCGATGGAACACTGCCCCTTCCAGCGTGAGTCGGTGAAAGAAGAAAGCGATCTCGGCGCGTCCTGCGCAGTCAGCTTTTCGGTATTGTAGACGATGACCCTGCCGCGTGCGGCGTAGCCGGTCCAGCATCCGTCCTTGTCCTTGAACTCGGCCGGGATGTCCGCGGCCGAGGGGGAAGCGTACTTCTCGAGCAGCCCCTC
>JAVHLO010000082.1 GCA_031082105.1 Planctomycetota bacterium | reverse complement strand
TCCGTGGCTTACTACACACTTGACAGTCTGTCGGGAATTTTCCCGGAAACGCGAACTACCCCGGCCAGGCTCATTCCGGCGGCTCGGCCACGGGAAGATGACGCGCGTTTCATCCGCCGTTGCGCGGCAACAGGATTTCGAATCTCGATCCGTGACCGACCCTGCTGTGGATCTCGATTCTTCCTCCGTGCGAACTGACGATCGAGTGGGCGATCGGCAAGCCCAGCCCGGTTCCCTGCCCTGCCTTCTTGGTCGTGAAGAACGGCGTGAAGACGCGCCTGCGCACGTCGTCGCTCATGCCGATACCGGTGTCTTCGACGGCCAGCGAGACATGATCGGCCGTCGCGGCCGTTCCGATCTTCAGCGTGCCTCCCTTCGGCATGGCCTGGATCGCGTTCACAACGAGGTTGATGAGCACCTGGTGCAACTGAGAGGCGTCCGCCAGCACGGCCGGCAGCCCGGGCAGGAGGGTTCGTTCCACTCTGATCCCCTCTTTTGCGCAGCGCGATTCGAGCAGGCAGAGACCTTCTTCGACGATGGCGTTCAGGTCAACCTGTGCCTTGTGCGCGGGGACCTTTCGCGCAAATGCCATCAGCTTCCGGACGACCTCCCTGGCGTGCAGGGATGCCGTGATGATCTTGTCGAGGTCTTCCCTGGCCTGCGATGGAACGCCAGGGCACTTCTGGGCCAACTGGGCGAAGCCGAGCACGGTTCCCAGCGGCTCATTGATCTCGTGGGCCACGCCTGCCGCGAGCTGGCCGATCGTTCCCAGGCGATCGGCGCGGCGCAGTTGTTCCTCGTAGCGCAGCCGTTCCTGCTCCGCCTCGCTCCTGTCCACGATGTACGAAATCTCACGCGCAACCGCGTCAATCAGGTCCCGCTCCTCTTTGAGGAACGGCCCTTCGTCGAGCTCGGGTCTGCGTTCCCCATAAGCGATCTCGACCCGTCCCCTGATCCTGCCCCTGACGACTATCGCCGCTGTCATCCGGTGAACGCCCCTACCCATCCCACCCGTCGAGCACGATCTCCCGTCCAGTACGATTCTTGCCGTCGCGATCTCGGGATACAGCCACGCAGGCGGCAGAAGCCGCGCGATCTCACGCAGCACGTCCGCGAGGCTGGACGCAGGCTTGGAGATCGCTTGAGCGATACCGTACAGACAGGTGAGCTCCTTCACCCGTTCGCGGAGATTGAGCAGAGCGCTCCGGTGCACGAGCGCAACCGCGAGCGTCTCCGCGACCCCACGGAATCGTATCCGGTCCTGTGCGCCGATATCCGCGCACTTCCTTCCGTGCAATCGGACCAAGCCGAATGCTCCGCGACCGAGCGTGAGCGGCAGGGCGATTTCCGCGGGATTCCTCTTGCCGGCACGTCCCGCAGCGCATGTTTTCCGGAGCCGGATGACCTGCGGAGAGTCGGCCTTGCGGCTGCTTCTCTGTTCGAACATGAACTTGCCGGGCGCGCCGCGAAAGGCCCTGCTTCGAAAATGCCGGGCCCCCTGCTGAGCGGCAATCTCAACCCAATCGCAGCCGGTGAAGTCCAGCAGAATATCCGAGACCGTGCGCAGGAAGTCGGCCCGCAGCGCGACACGGTTGGCGGCCTGGAGCAACTTCTGCGTCAGGGCGAGGAATTCCTCGCCGGATCTCTGCGCGGGCGCATGGGTCCTTTTGCGGATTGTGCGCGTGTTCTTCGCCATCTTCAGTCCGACTTGACAATCGGGCAATGCTCAAGCAGGCGGGCGCACGCGGCAGGGCAACCGCACGCGGCTGTCCTTCGCGGCCGCCACGCGGACCTCAAGCTACTTCTGGACGGCAGGCTTGACACGTCGTACGCTGTTACTCTTGCACTTCGGGCACGCGCGTTCCTGGGGTTCTTTCTCCGCGTCGAACGGCATCTGGAACTCGTTGCCGCAGCGCAGACACTTGAATTTTGCGTCTTCCGGCATTGGGCAACCCCGAATTGCATTCCGGCAAAAAAACTCTCCTGCCTGATGATGGGGGTGACTCTTCAGACCGGATCACTCGGCCCAAGACACCCCCCTGAATCCCCCCTTGCCAAGGGGGACTCGCGGCTCCTCACCCACCTTACAGCTTCGGTTTCTCTTCGAGGATCTTCCGCGTCTGCGCGATCTCCGCTTGAGTCACCTGGCGACGCATCTTGTCCACATCCGTCATGACCGCCGCGAACTTCTGAGCCTCAGCGGCGCTTATCCATTCGAGCTGCAACCGCTCGGGGCGGATCCCGGCCTTCTCCATCTTGTCCCAGAGCTTCTCAACGCGCTTCTGGGTCCATCGATTGGCGTTGATATAGTGGCAATCCGCGAAGTGGCATCCCGACACGAGCACGAGCGGCGCGCCGAGCTTGAAGGCGTGCAGGATGAATTTCTCGGCGACCCGTCCGCTGCACATGGTCCTGATGAGCCGCACGCCGGGCGGGTACTGGAGGCGGGATACGCCGGCAAGGTCTGCGCCGGCGTAGGAACACCAGTTGCATGCGAAGACGACCGCGGACTCCTCCGGTCTTTCGGCGAGCATCGCCTCGATCTGCGCAAATATCTGATCGTCCTCGAAGTGACGCGCCTCGATGGCCCCGAACGGGCATTCCGCCGCGCACGTTCCGCACCCGCCGCACGCCGCTTCGATGATGAAGGCGGGCTTCTTCTTGCCCTTCTCGAACTCGATGGCGTGGTACGGGCAGACCGGCGCACACAGGCCGCACATCTTGCACTTGTCGGGATGGACACGCGCGGTGACGGCCTCGATGCTCAGCACGCCCTTGCTCATAAGGATGGACGCGCGGGCGGCGGCGGCGCTGGCCTGGGTCACGCTGTCCTTGATGTCCTTCGGCGCCTCCGCGCAGCCGGCGAAGAATACGCCGCGAGTGGGCGCATCGACCGGCTGCAGCTTCGGATGGGCCTCCATCAGGAACCCATCGGGCGTCTTGGAGAGCGTGAGAAGCTGTCGAACGACCGCGCTGTCGCGTCGCGGTTCCACGCCGACGGAAAGGACGACCATGTCGGCCTCGTGCTGTTCGACCTTCCCGGTCTCGGTGTTCTCAACGGTCAGAATCAGGTTCTTCGAGTTCGGGTCCTCCTGCACCTGGCCCGGCAGCCCGCGGACGTACGCGATGCCGGCCGCCTTGCTGCGCTTGAACAGGTCCTCGAACCCCTTGCCGAACGCGCGGATGTCGATGTAGAAGACCTTGCATTCCACTTCGGGCCAGTGGTCCTTGATAAGCAGCGTGTCCTTCACGGTGTTCATGCAGCAGACGTTGCTGCAGTAAGGATTGCCGCGCTTGACGGACCTCGACCCCACGCACTGGATGAACGCCACCCGGCGCGGAAGCTTGTGGTCGGTCGGGCGGACGAGGTGCCCCATGGTGGGCCCGCCCGCGCTGATGAGGCGTTCGAACTCCAGCGACGTGATGACGTTCTCGAACCGCGTGTAGCCGTACTCATCGAGCACTGCGGGGTCGTAGACATCCATGCCCGTAGCGACGACGATGGTGCCGACCTGGAAGGTGTGGTCCTCGTCATAAACGTCGAGGTTGATGCATTTCTTCTCGCACTTTGGCACGCACTTGGCGCAGACGATCGGGTTGATGCCGAGGCAGTTCTTCTTATCGATGAGGAAGGCCGAGGGGATGGCCTGTGGGAACGGCTGGTATACCGCCTTCCGTGTGCCGAACCCGCCGTTGAACTCGTCCGGCACGCTGACCGGGCATTCCTTTGCGCACTCGCCGCACGCGTTGCATTCTTTCTCGTCGACGTATCGCGCCGTCTTATGGACCTTGACCGTGAAGTTCCCGACATATCCTTTCACGTCCGTGACTTCGCTGCTGACCATCAGTTTTATCTTCGGATGTCGACCGACATCCGTCATCTTGGGGCCGAGTATTCATATCGAGCAGTCCATGGTAGGGTATGTTTTGTCAAGTTGGGCCATGAGCCCTCCGATGGACGCCTGCTTTTCGACGAGTACGACATCGTATCCGGTATTGGCCAGGTCGAGTGAAGCCTGGATTCCGGCGACGCCTCCACCGATGACCAGCGCGCGGCGCGTCACGGAGACGTGCAGTTCCTCCTGCGGCTTGAGGAACCGCGCGCGCGCGACCGCCATCGCCACGAGCTTCTTGGCTTTCTCGGTCGCCTGTTTCGGCTCGCCCATGTGCACCCAACTGCAATGCTCGCGGAGGTTGGCCATCTCGAGGAGGTAAGGGTTCAGCCCCGCTTCGGCGACTGCGGCGCGGAATGTGGGCTCGTGCAGACGCGGCGAACACGATGCGACCACCACGCGGTTCAGCTTGTGCTCCGCAATCTCTTTCTTGATGATCTCCTGTCCCGGTCCGGAACAGGTGTACTTGTTGTCGCTCGCCACCACAACGTCCTTCAGGAGCCTGGCGAACTCGGTGACCGCGGCGCAGTCGACCGATCCTGCGATGTTGAGACCACAGTGGCAAACGTAGACGCCTATTCTCGGTTCAGATGTTGTCATAGAGACTCCTGAGAGTTACAGCACGGTCTCCGCCGCCCCCGAGATGCGGGTACCATACAACCACAGAGACACAGAGGACACAGAGAGACGGATTGCACTCGAATTCCATTCTTAAGAACCGGCACGCTGAAGCTGACCGACAACCCAAGTCTCCAACCGCCGAACTTCAGATTCTGTCGTTTCATTCAGTTTCATCTCTGTGCTCTCTGTGTCTCTGTGGTAAGCATCCAGCCGCTTCGCCAGAGGAGATGCCGAAACGAGTTCGGCATGACAGCGAATTCGATTTCCTGAATAGAACTGGCTAGCGGGTCGCGAGTTCGTCCGCAGCCAGCTCGATGATATCACGGATCTCGGGCAATTCACCGCGCGTCCTGGAATCGGTCCCCCCACCGGCAACGGATTTCAGCTCGGCAAGCGCACACGCCAGGTGCGCCTTGCACTTGGGGCAGGCCGTCGCGAGCACGCTCGCGCCGGCTGAGGCAGCCTCTCTCAGCCTGTCGGTCTGCATCTGCTTTGAGACTCCGTCGCAGTACAGCCACGACGAGACACCGCAGCAGACCGCCTTGTCGCGTTCGCGCGCCATCTCGACCACGCCGATCGAGGCCAGCGACGACAGGACGGTACGCGGCGCATCATACACGCCCAGATGCCTTCCCAGTCTGCACGGATCGTGGAACGCGACGCGCGTCCGCCGGGCAGAACTCCCTGCCGGTCCGGACGCACGTTGCTTGCCGGGGGCATTCAGTCCATCCACCGCCCTCGTCAAGAACTCAGTCACGTGCACGAACTCGGCGGCAGACTTCGAGCCGGCCAGGGCGGCCAGACGCCGGCCGATGGACTGACCGTCGTCTTGCCTCTCTCCGCGGTCGGTCGAAGACGCATGGACCTTCACGCGGACGGGGTAGTCCAAACGCAGCGTGCGGGCGCATTCCGCGCAGGCGGTCACGACGGTATTGGCACCTGCGCGTTCGAGCTGTTCCAGATTCCTGCACGCGAGCGTGTCGAACGCCTCGATATCACCGGCCCACAGGAGATCGTGTCCGCAGCAGCGCTCGTCGGCGAGCACGAGGGGAACGACTCCCATGGCATTGAGTACGCGGATCGTTGCCACGGCGATGCCGGCCATGTCAACGCCGGAAGACCCGGCCAATGCCGCATCGAAATACGGGAGGCACCCGACGAAGTAGAGGATCCTCTGTTCCCCGGGATGCGAGCCCGTCTTCTGAACCGGCACATGTTTCCCGTGCGCCCCTTCCACGAGTTCGAACCTGAGTTCAGGACCCTTACCGTCCTCCCTGGCGCGCTTCTCCAGGCCGCGCAGCCAATCGACCCGGCCGGTGGGTCTCTCGAGGCGCGCCATGAGGCGCATCGCAGTCTGGAAGACTCCGGCATGCGGGCAGGAAGAAACGGCCTTCTGCGGCGCGAGCCGGCGAAGGCCGGCGATGAACCCGACGAAATCCACGTTCGAGGGGCAGCGTTCCATGCACTGACCGCACGCAAGGCAGGCTTTGAACAGATAGTCCGCAGCGGCGGCCTCCAGGCCGCCCGTCACGAGCCTTGAGACGAGCGCGCGCGGCGTCGCCGTAACCGCGCGGGCCGCCACGGGACAGTTGCCGGAGCATTTGCCGCACTCGATGCACAGGTACGCCCGCGTCTCGGATAGAAGCTGTTTCGTATCGGTCAAGTCGGCGTTCCCAATCGGACAATCGAACATACTCCCCGCAGTCGCGGGGCAGGCTTCCCGGTTCGCTCTGCGTATTCTGGATTCCCGCTTACGCGGGAATGACAGTCCAGCCGGACCTACGCATGAGATTCGATTCGCAGTCATGCCCCCGACCGTAGTCGGGGGCACTCCTTCAGCAAAGGGCCGGACACGTCGCAAAGGAGATTCCGAATCAAGTTCGGAATGACAGGCTGTCGTTGCGTTTCCCTGATTCGCGAATAGTCCCTGCCAGCCCGCCTGTGTGGGGACGACCTCCTACGTTGCGGTCGATCCGGCGAGCGGGCCGGCTTTTCTAATGGTCTCGGTGAACTCCTCCACGATCCGCGCGAACCGTTCGCCCTCAGCGGCGGACACCCATTCGAGCCTCACGCGCTCCTCTCCGATCCCGAGCAGGCGCGCGAATGATTTCGTCGTCTCGAACTGCTTCAACGCCGATTCATTCCCGAACAGGTAGTGGCAGTCCCCGATATGGCAACCGGAGACGAGAACGCCGTCGGCGCCGAGCTCGAACGCGCGAAGGACGAACGCGGGGTGCACCCGACCGGAACACATCACGCGCACGAGTCGCGAGTTTGGCGGGTACTGGATGCGGTTCACGCCGGCGTTATCGGCCCCGGCGTACGAGCACCAGTTGCACGCAAAGACAACCACCCGCGGTTCGAACCTGGCGGTCACAGCCATTCCTTTCATGTTCACTACGCAATCTCAGTATGGCGCGCGCCGCACGCGTTCTCAGCGCTTTCCGCGCACACTCCCGAGGCCGGGCGGGACGGGCACGCGGTGGAACTGGAAGCCCAACTGTTCGCCCGAGAAACCCATCGCGAGTCCCAGAAGCTGGAAGTACGAAAGCACAGGGAGCTGTTTCTCCTTCTTCACCTTCCCCGTTGCCTGGACAAGCTCGAAACTATCGAAGCACGACGGGCAGACGAGGCAAAGGGCGTCCGCCCCGCCCGCCTTGGCCGACTCCACGATCTCCACCGCCATCGCGGCCGGCACGGTTCGGTCGATGCACCCCTTGCCGCAGCACTTCAGCGCGTGCGGGTATCGAACCGGCTCAGCGCCTACCGCGGCGACGAGCTTCTCCTGTAGTTCCGGGAAATCGGGATCGTCGACCATCGCGACTTCGCTCGGCTTCAGAAGGTGACACCCGTAATGCACGGCGACCTTCACGCCGTCGATCTTTGTTTTCACCGCGGCGGTTATCCTGTCGAGGCCGACCTCGTCGCGCAGGATTGTCGCGAGGTGCCTGACGTTCGTTGCGCCGGCGAAGCTCCTGCCGATCGAGGCAAGCCTGGAATTCACTTCCTTCACAAGGTCCGGCCTGGTCTTCAGCAGGTGCAGCGCCTCGGCGAGCGTGGTCGTGCACCCGCTGCAGGCGGTGGCGATGTCAAGACCCGCGGACTCGGCGACGGTCAGATTCCGCGCGGCGACCGTCAACCACGCAAACTGGTCCACGGACTTGAAGAAGATCGGGTCCGGGCAGCACGTGAAACCTTCGAGGTCGACGAGCTCCACGTCGAGGCGTGGCATCGTCAGCCGCACCGCCGCTTCGATCTGCGGGTACTTGAGCGGGATCATGCATCCAAGAAAGAACGCTTTCCTGATCATTTCTTCTCTTTCTTCCCCCTGTCGAGCTGGGGAAGCAGCGACTTCAATTCATCAACCGGCGCATCGGGGACCACCGGCAGGCCAAGTTCCTTGCGCCTGCGGTCGATGGCCGAGCTCCGGGGGACCGTACGTCCTTCCTTTCGCACGGCGTTGTAGATGTCCGCCAACTGCTTCGGCACGAGCGCCTTCTTGACAAGCCAGTTGCGGACCGCGGCGATGAGCTCGCCGGGCCTGACGCCCTGCGGGCAGCGTTCGAGGCACGTGAAGCACGAGGAGCATTTCCAGACAAGGGCGTCTTCGCTCTCGAACGACTCCCTGTCGCCGAGCAGTATCTGGAGGACCACCTTCCTCGGACTGAACCCCTCCACGTGCGCGGCCGTCGGGCATTCCGCAACGCACGCCCCGCACTGGAAGCACGCGTAGGCCGAGCCGCCGATCACGAAAGGAGCAAGCTCCGCGGCGAGATCAAAGTCGACCTGGATATTCTCCGAAGGTTCCATCGAACTCCTCTTCATCTCCGCGGCTACACAGACAATCGAGTAGGGGTGGCGCGCCCTGGAACGCGCGAACAACGCTTGTATCGCCGAGAGCCCAGGATCGCGCGAAGAACCCCATCCCATCCGACAAGCGCCACCCGAACCCCACCGCACCGATCGGGCGGCGCTTGTGTGCGATCAGCGGGCACAGAGGCAATCGAGCACAAGTAACTATCCACACCCTCCCTGCAATCCCGGGCGCGCCGCCCCTACTTCATCGCAATCCCAAGCGCGCCACTACAAACCACCGCGCGCCATCAACGCCTCGAGCACGGCATCGATTTGATCGTCGGCGAAGTGTTGCGCGCTCAACGCGCCGTTAGGGCATTTCGCCACGCAGGTGCCGCACCCTTTGCACAGGGCCGCGTTTATCTTCGAGACGCGTCTCTTCGCGTCTCCGCGAACGACCGGCAGGCCGGCATCGAAACCGAGTTCGGGCACTTCGTAGAGGCCCGGCGCGCCGAACTTGCACGTCTCGACGCAAACGCCGCACCCGCGGCACACGGACTCATCGACAACCGCAGTGATGGCCTCCATCTCGAACCTCCCCGCCGAGATCAGCGCCGCCAGTTTCGCCGCTGCGGCCCCGGCCTGGTTCAGCGATTCGCAGATGTTCTTCGGGCCAAGCGCCGTGCCGCAGGCGAACACGCCTTCAATCACGGTCTCGACCGGGCCGAGTTTCGGGTGACGTTCCATGAAGAACCCGTCGCTGCTTCGCGGGATCTTGAGAATTTCGCCTATGCGGGCGACATCCGCCGCCCGTGGACGCAGACCGACGGCCAGCACCACCGTCTCCACCGGGAGTTCGACGCGTCGACCCAGCACAGGCACATCAAGCACCACCGAAGCTGCCCGCGGCAGCATGTTCGGCTGTTGCCCGTCACGCTCACCCGTCGGGCCGGTTCCGGCGCCGACGACGACCGGCAGGCGGTCCGGGTCGTAGCGCAGGAACCGCACGCCGGCTTCCCGGGCCTTCCGGTAGAGCGCCTCGGCGCCGTGCGCGTAGGTGCGAATATCGCGGTAGAAGACGACGATCTCTTTCCCGAGCTTCCTCAATTCGAGCGCCTGCTTGAGCGTCACGTCGCAGCAATAGCGCGAGCATCCTCTGCCGGCGGACGCGGGCCCGCCCGGCGCCGGCGGGCGTTCATCACGCGACCCCACGCACTGGATGAACGCGAAGGCGCCTCGCTTCTCGCCGGAAGACGCGCGCCTGCCGTCGCCGTGATCGTGCTTGCCCGTCGCCAGGCTATGTTCGAGCTCCAACGACGTAATGACGTTCGCGAACCGCCTGTAGCCGAACTCACCTTCCGGCACGTGCGGCACCGCCCCGATCGCCACGACTATGCCGCCGATCCCGTCAATCTCGATCGGCCTGCCGCCTGTCTTCTTCGTCACCTTCACGGTGAAGTTGCCGACAGACCCCTTGACATCTTCGACGGTGGAGTCCAGAAGCACTTCCACGCCCGTCACAACAAGCCGCTCCTTAAGTTCTCTGACGATCCCCGCGCCGGTCTGGGGCGTGGTTCCGCCGAACGATGTCTCATCGATGCGTGTCCCCACCCTGTTCGATGACGCAAGATGCTCGCCCGGCCAGACTGCCGACAGTTTGCCGACGAGTCCGCCGAGTTCCGATCCCGACTCCACGAGATAGGTTTCGATCCCGCGCCCGGCCAGTTCGGCGGCCGCGTGCATGCCCGAGATCCCGCCGCCGATCACGAGGGCTCGAGGCGACACATCGACCCATGCCTGCGGGAGCGGCGCGAGGCGCTTTGCCCGCGCGACCGCGGCCCGAACCAGGTCCGAGGCCTTCTTCGTGGCCTCGACCGGTTCACGCGCGTGCACCCACGAGCACTGATCGCGGATGTTCGCCATCTCGACGAGGTACTGATTTAGTCCTGCTTCGGCGCATGCGCGGCGGAAGACAGGCTCGTGTGTCCGTGGAGTGCAGGCCGCGACAACGACGCGGTTGAGTTTCTGTTCGCGTATGATCTCTTGGATCCGCCGCTGGGCGGTTTCGGAGCATGCGAACACCATCGTCTCGGAATGCACGACGTCGCGCTGCTTGCCAGCGTGCATCGCCACCGCGTCGGTGTCGACGACGCCCGCGATGTTCAGCCCGCACTGGCAGACGAAGACCCCAACCCTGGGCGTTGCGTCGCCATAAGCGAGCCGCTCGGGCTGCCTGTCGATTTTGTGCGTAGCCTTGTCCGCGAGCTTCCGCGTGGTATGCCGCGCTGCGAGGAGCGCGGCGGCCGACGCCTGCGCGATGGAGTCAGGTATGTCGGCGGGCCCGGCTGCGCAGCCGCACACGTAGATGCCATCTTTCGTCGAATGCAAGGCGCGCAGGATCGGCTCAGGCTGTTTCACGAAACCGTGAGCGTCGAGATCGCATCCCATCACGCCGGCAAGGTCCGCCATC
>JAVHLO010000081.1 GCA_031082105.1 Planctomycetota bacterium | reverse complement strand
CATCCAGAGGCTCGTACCCTTCTTCCCTCAGGAAATGGCAGATGATCTTTCTGATGCTCGGCTGGTCGTCCACGACGAGTACGGTTTCCTTCTTGGCCGCCGGGACCGGCTTATCGGAGGCGCGCACCTCCTTCAGAATCTTGTCAGTGTTCTTCGTCTCGTCCATGTACACCCTGATTTTTGATTCCGCTGAAAAAAACCTTTCCTGTCATGCCGAACTTGTTTCGGCATCTCCTCTACCTGGGACAAGGAGATTCTGAAACAAGTTCAGAATGACAAAACGGTGATCTTTCAGCAGAATCGATTCTTGCGACCGGCTCAATAGCTCGCCTGCTCGACGCGCCAGAGACCGTTCTCGATGATCAGCCGGATCGGCACGGGCATGCCCCGCTCGGAGCCGTCCGCCTGGCGGCGGTAGAAGAAGAGCTTTGTCTTGTCCGCCGCAGGCGGCGAAAAACTCTCCGTCGTCTTGTACTGGTAGTACACGCCGTAGCTCTGCACGTACCTGCGCCCCGTGTCCCACCAGAAAGTCGCGGCGCCGCCCTTCACCGCCAGGGAGTCGGAATTGCTCTTCGTGAGCGTCTTTGCCCAGATGTCCTTGTCGCCCTGCTTCAGCGCCTCGTAGTGCAGGGCTGCGATCTCTTCCGCCGTCCCGCCCTGGAGGATCCTGTCGGCATTCGCGATGGACACGCTCACCGACGCCGGCGCGGTCGAGCTGCTTCCGGCCGGCGGTGTCACGACCGGCTGGGCGTGTTCGGGACTTGGCGCGCGTTGACCCTGTGCACACGAGCAAAAGAGGAACACGGGCAAGGCAAGCACGGCTGCCAGCATCATCGCGATTCGCGCCATGGATTTGCCTCCTTCTTCGAACTCGGAAATCGGAACGCGGAACTACGCACTGCGAACAGTGCCGGTCGGCAACTGAAGCTGCCGACTACAGGCTTCCACCCTGGCCATGCCAGGGGTTCATCTGCAACCTCAGGCGCAGTGCGATTCGACCGCTGCCATGGGCAGCGTAGAAATCTGCGGTCGGCAGCTGGATCTGCCTCCTACAAAGGCAACCAGGACCCGCACTACTACGACAGGGCCGCAGAACTTTTCGCTCGCTACTCACTACTCCGTCGGCTGGAGCTGCTTCGCGACCTTCTCCATGAGCTCCCTGGCCTGCTCCACCGGTATGATGAAGTTCACGCCGGGGTACGGCACCTCGACGCGCTCCTGGCCGAAGTTGCAGAGCTGCACGGCGCCGCCGACGGCGATGCCGACCACTTCGCCGCCCATGTCGAACGCCGGCCCGCCGGAGTTGCCCTGGTTGATGAGCGCGTTCGTCTGGATCCGGCCCTTCATCCGGTTCATCCCGCTCACGATCCCCGTCGTCAGCGAATGCTCGAGGCCGAGCGGATTGCCGATGATGAAGATATCCTGGCCGGCCTTCATCTTCTCGGTCGAGCCGAGCTTCGCGGAGGGCAGGTCGGAACCTTTTATTTTCAGCAGGGCCAGGTCGGCTTCCACGTCGGTACCGAGCACCTTGGCGTCGAACCAGCGGCCGTCGATCGTCTTGACACGAAGCTTGATCTGCGCCTGGTCGACCTTCTTGCCGTCGACCTCGGCGGAGACGACGTGTTCGTTGGTGATCACGTAACCGCGGGGGGAGACGATGAACCCGGACCCGAGCCACTGGATTTCGCCTTCCTTTCCGGTTGCGCCCTCGATGTAGACGACGCTCGGCCCCACCTCCTCGACCAGCTTGCTCAGGTCGGGAAGCGGCTCCGTGGCGGGTGGGACCACGACCGGCGGCTGCAACGCCGTGGTCGTCGTCGCTGTCGGCTCGACACCGGTCGGCTGGGCCGGCTCGGGCCTGGTCATCGAGTATTCGAGCAGGTCTTCGCGGACCCGGATCGGTCTCAAACCCGCGAGTTCCTTCTTGTCGGCAATCCGCGCGCGAGCTTCTTTCTCGAAGGCTATCGCCTTGCCCGGGTACGAGAAGGAGACGACCAGCAGGTCGCTTTCGGGCACCGTCTTCTGCTGCACCTCGGTCACGCCCTTGACCGCGCCGATCGTATCGGTGAACGCCTTGCCGGTCTCCACGTCCTTCTCTTCATCGAAGTTGGCGAGCAGCGCATCGAGTTGCCACACGCCCTGTTTCTCGGACGCCATCGAGTACGTGATGACGTTGCCGACGGTCTCTTCATAGACGATCAGCCCGAGCTCGCGCGCCTTCGCGATCCCGTCGGCGAACGGCTTGCGGAACTCGATCGGCCTGCCCTTGAAGCCGAACTCGATCACGAGCTCTTCCGTAGTCGCGTTGTACTCGTCGGCGACCACCTCGACCCCTGCGATTCCGCCGAGGACGCCTAGGGTCGCGCGGCGGACCTCAGGCGCGTCGACGGCCTTGATGCCCTTCACGCGCCACACCATGGCGACGGGCTCCTTCACCGCCTCTTTGAACGCGTACGTGAGCGCCGCGCCCTCGATAGTGCCGGGGTAGATGTTCGCGAAAGCCGCCGGGTCGTTCGCCAGGCTCGACCAGAGCCGGCTGTCGAGATCGACCGGCCGGCCCTTGAACGAGAGGCGCACCTGCACCTCCTTCTTTTCCGCGTCGAAGTTCTTTTCGACCTTTGCGACGCCCGGCAGCGACTCGATCACCTGCAGGAACGCCTGGCCGGTCGTCTTGTAGGTGTCCGCGGAGACGTTCGTCAACTTGAGTGCGAGGGTCTGTTCCGCGGAAGGCGGCAGCGCGTAGCTGAGCGTGTTCACGGCCGAGTCGACCAGCATGAGGTCCACGAGCGATTCCTCGCCCCGGGCCGCAGCCCAGAACGAGTTCTCGAGCTCGAACTGCCTGCCCCGGAACGTGAGCTCGAACTTCAGGATGTGTGTGTCCTCCTTGTACGACTTGTTAGTGATCTTCGCGTTCGCGAGCCCGCCGACGATCGACTCGACCTTCTTGCCGATCTCAGCGTAGCGAGCCGGTGACATGTTGGCGATGTCGAGCGTCATGGCCACCTCGCCGCTCTGCCACCTGTAGGCGCTGGTGGCGTTGTCGACGGAATCGGCCACGACGTCCTCCATCTCCTTCTGCCGCCTGAGCGACTGCCACACGAGGTCGTCCGCCTCCGTGACCGTGCCGGGGAAGACGCCGGTGATGGTCAGGACGCCCTCCTTCTCGCTGTAAGACTTCTTCACGCCGGTCATCTTCGGCACGTCCTTGACGGCCGAGAAGAAGACCTCGCCGACCTTCGCGTACGATTCGGCGTTCAGTCCGGCGAGCACGAACGATACCTGGTTGACGATCTCGCCGTACCTGTAGGCGAGCCCGTTATCGAGCGCGCGGACGAGGAAGAGGTCCCTGGCGATCTCGGTCTTCTCGATCCGCTGGGTCAACTGCGAGTAGAGCTCGTTCACGTTCCCCTTGAAGAGCATTTTGATCGAGAAGAGGTTCGTGACCTCGTCGAAAGCCCAGGTGACGCTCTTTGCGATTTCCTTTGAGGAGTTGGCCATGGTTTCGCCCGCCGACTTCACCGCCGACGCGGCGGTTCCGGCGACGGTGACATCGATCTCACGGACCGCGAGCTTGAAGGTGAGCGAGTCGTCGGTTGACTGGAGAAGCGTGAGCTCGCCCAGGCCTTCCCTTTCGCCGCGCAGCGCCTCTTCGAGCGTCTTGGCGCCGCCGCCGTAGACGACGCTGATGACCAACTGGCCCGAGACGGCGTCGAAATAGCGGCGCGTGTCCTCGACGCCCTGCACCTTCTCAATGAGGTTGGCGAGGGCGCGCCCCGTCTCCTCGTAGAAATCGTGCGAGAGCCCCTCGACCTTGACGCGGATGAGGTCGCCGCCGAACTTGTAAGTGAGCTTGTCCTGGCGGGTCTCCATGAGCTTGAGGTCCTTGGCGACCGGCGAGCCGGTGAGTTCCTTCGTGAGCAGCTCGTGCATCTCCGCGGCGGTGCCGCCGTAGAGGCTGGTCACGCGGAACTCGCCCGCCGAGTATTCGTAGTTCCACTGCGCCTCCGACGTTGCGGGCAGGGTCCGGATCCCCTTGAACACCTCGAGCCCGGCGGAGCGGACGTTGTCCGCCAGCGCGCCCGTGACGGCGACCGACACTTCCTGAAGGGTCGATGTGAAGATGAGCGTGTCTTCGGTGGAGCTTTCAAGGATGACGTCCTTCATCGCGCCTGCGTCGCGGATCTTCTCTTCGAGCACCTTCGCGTCGCCCGAGAAGAGCGCGCTCAGGTTCAGTTCCTTCTTCGCGGAGTCGTAGGTCCGCTTGAGGTCCTTCACGCCGGGGATGGACTCGACGATGCGCGCGAACGCGCGGCCGGCGGAGTCGTACGTGCGCGGGCCGATGCGGGTAAGGCGCACGGTGAGCCGCTTCGAGACGAGGTCGGAGTCCTTGAGCTTCGCGCTGATCGCAGCGCCGATCCCCTCGAGCGCGTCCTTCGCGGCGGTGTTGCGCGCCTTGATCGCCGCCTTGTCGCGCGCGCTCGACGAGCCCGTCGCCGAACCCGACTTGCGCACAAGGATCGCACCGGTCGGTGTGTACACCGCCTGCACGGTCACGCGCACCTTGTAAAGGTACGTGCCGAGGTCGGCGTTGTGCGAAACCTCCTCGCCGGAGCTGACTGCGACGACGAGCACCTTGACCGCGTTCGCCTCGTAGAGCTTGGCGGCGATGCGCTTCAAGAGCTCTTCGTTCTCCGCCACGTCGGTGACGTCGACCTTCTCGGCCACGACGTGCTCGGAGACGGTGGACGAGGCGAGGACGGAGAACCCGTCGTTCGCCAGCGCGTCGTTCACCATCTCGAGGAGGTCGGGGTCATTGGAGATGGCCGCGGCGCGTTCGCCGGCGGGCGCGAGGCTGATTCCTCCAAACAAGACCGCCACGACGGCGGCAAGCATCACAATCCTGCGTACCATGACAAGCTACTCCCAAAAGGACGGACTGTTTCCCCCGTTTCAACGACGTATGAAGCGCAATTGTAGGACGACTCGGTCGAAAGTGCAACAGAAAGAAGACTCGTTCAATTGCGGATTTCGGAGCGCGAACTGAATATTGGCGATTCCAGATCCGGAATCGTCACCAGCCGGCACCGTTCACGAATCACGGAAAAGCATGGACAGCCTGTCATTCCGAACTCGGTTCGGAATCTCCTCTGCCGCGTGTCCGCCCCTTCGCTGAAGGAGATGCCGAACCAAGTTCGGCATGACAGCGAATCGAATGTCATGGATAGATCGGGCTAGAGCCGCATGTCCCTGTCGACGATCCTGCGGAAAGGCCTCGGTTCGTGGCTTATGAAGGCGTTGAACTCGTTCAGGAACTCGACGACCCGGTCCAGGTCGACCTCCCCATCCACCGTGAAAGGGTCGTGCCTCTGTTCGCGGACTCTCCGCATGTCGTCTCGAAGCTGCGTCGACCCGGCCAGTTCGATCATTTCTTGTCTTTCTTCATCGGTCAACATGGGAGTGCCTGGCCCTCAGTTCAAGGAATTTCGATTGCTGTCCAAACAGAGAGAAGTACTCTTCCATGCGGCGCCAATCCAGCCTGCCGCCGAAATATCCCATGAGCGACTCGATGTCGGCCAGCTCCTGTGTCTGCCTTGTCGGATCGTTCACCATCGCCTGTACTTTGAGACCGACGACATCCTCCGGTTCGAGAACCTTGACCTTCAACTTCCCGTCGAACAAGTCCTTCGAGACCGCCCTTGCCAGCATTCCAAGCGACACCTTTCTGAAAGCGTGTATGAAATCCACCTCACCGAGGACCTTGAGCGACGCAACGTATTGGGAGACGTTCTCGCTCTTGAAGAGACACTGATAACCTGCCGCCCGCATGATACTCTCGATCTTGTCCAGGTCATCGCGATGCACCAGGAAATCGAGGTCGACCGTGGCGCGCGGAACACCCAGTGCGCCCATGGCAAAACCGCCGGCGAGCGCGCAACGCACGTCTTGCTTCTGGAAGGCATCGAGTATTCGGCCCAGTGTCGCTTGAAAATCCATGGCTTTCGGACGACAAGACTCCATCTATGAACGTCTACCGCCGGGCTTGCGTGGGGCGGGGATGATCGATGTGCCGGTCGCGCAGAGAGCCGTAGTGTCGGGGGACGCACGGACCGCGCCTGCCAATGGCCGCCGCCGGCAAGCCACGGCACGAGCCGAGATGGCCTTTCGCAGGTTCCTCCATTGTCCCCCGTTTCGAATGCGTGCATTCTACCCGATATCGTCCGCGCAGTCAAGCAAAATCCGGCCACCGAGACGCCAAAACGCTTGACCGGATGTTCTCACAGTTGATATACTGCGGCCTGCCGGCAACCGGTCCCGGCCTCTGACTTCCGTCGAGTGAGATGAGTCTATTCTGTTTCAAGGAGGAGTGACCGTCGTGGAAGAAAGGACTCAGCTTGAGGGCGAGATGCAGTTCAGGGAGATACTGTACGAGAAGAAGGACGGCATTGCGCGTATCACGATCAACCGACCGAAGCAGGACAACGCGTACTCGCTGAGGACGCTCCAGGAGATCTGCGAGGCGCTCCACAGGGTGTTGTGGGACGGCGAGGTCTACGTATGTGTCTTCACAGGTGCGGGCGACCGGGCCTTCTGTACCGGCGGCGACGCGAGCGAATACGCCGGCGTCCATACGAACAAGCCGCACGGGTTCTACCAGTGGTGGGAGTATTACGAACGGATGCTCAACCTCATCCGCACGTGCGGCAAGCCGGTCATCGCCCGCATCAACGGCGTCGTCGCGGGCGGCGGCAACGAGATCAACCTCGCCTGCGACCTCTCGATCGCGTCGGAGAACGCGCGTTTCGTCCAGCCCGGCACGCGGGTCGGCAGCGTCTCCGCGGGCGGCGCAACCCAGTGGCTCCCGCTCACCATCGGCGAGAAGCGGACACGCTGGATGGTCATGGTCGGCGACGAGATCGACGCAAAGACCGCGAAGGAATGGGGGCTTGTCAACGAGGTCGTGCCGGCGGACAAGCTCGACGAAGAGGTGAACAAGGTCTGCCAGAAGCTCATCAACAAGATGCCCGATTGCCTGCGCTTCACGAAGACCCAGTGCAACTTCTGGGGCGACCTGGCGTGGAACACGTTCGGCCACGCCCGCGACTGGCTCTCGGTCCACTATGCGACCTCGGAACCGCTGGAGGGTTTTCGCGCGTTCATCGAGAAGCGCGCGGCGGACTTCAAGAAGCTGCGCGAACTCCAGGCCAAGGGGAAGGCCTACGAGTACCAGTGGGGCGCGCCGATGAAGACCTGCGCGAAGTGCCAGACGAAATACCTGCCGGAGGATTTCGAGTTCTGCGGCAAGTGCGGCGCGAAACTGTAGCGGAAGGCGGGACGAGTCGAGGACCCGAGTGGATGGGCGGGTGAGCGCGAGTACGAGCACGAGCACGAGTAAGGGCAAGGGCACGGGGCGTCGCTCGGCTGCGCGGGTCGCGATCTGCTGGACTGTGGACAGATAGTGGGAGGTGCAAGTCCCCCTTAGCAAAGGGGGATTCAGGGGGTTGTCCGCAAAGTCTGCTGTGTTCGAGGATCAAGGAAGAAGGCCGACAGACTGTCATTCCCGCGAAAGCGGGAATCCAGCGGACGACTGACGCGATCGAGACTCTCGGAATCCGGTCCTGCCCTTCTGCTCTCGCACTGTTTTCTGGATTCCCGCTTTCGCGGGAATGACATATCCGCGTTTTTTGCGAATAAGGCGGTTCAGGGGGTTGTCGAAGCATTGCCGACGGTTGGGGATTCGGAAAAGCAATGCTCTGCTTCTCGTTTTCCTGCCAACTCTGGAGTATGCCCGATGAGACCGCCGATATGCGCCGTCTGTGGGGCGGAGTGGGACTGCGACCTCGTCTGGTTCGCGCGGTCGCAGAGCCAGGAGGAGTTCGAGAAGCGAATGGAGGAAATCGGCGGGACGGGCCACCCGCCTGATGGCGAGTGGTTCTGCAAGGAGCACGCCGGCATCGCGGCAAAACACAAGCACCTGATGCTGACCGAGGCGTGGCCGAAAATCAAGGCGGAAACCGCAGGTGGGCCGGGTTCTCCGCCGAAACGTGACCCGGCTGCGCCCGTTCCCGTACCGGCCCCGCCGGCGCGGACGCGGCCTGGCCAGACTGCGGAGCGGACACTCGGCGTGCGCGTCAGGGGGCAGCTCTTCGGCGAGGAGAACGACCTTTTCATCTACATCGAGAGCGACTTACGCAACCTCTACGAGCTGAAGGTTGGCGACCGGATCGAGTGCGTCCTCATCGCAATCGAGCGCGCGCCGAGACGCGAGTATTGCTCGTGCGAGGGCGAGCTTGTAGGAGGCAGCTCCGGCTGCCGAACCACCCCCGCGCCTGCCCAGTTGCCCTCGGAAAAATCCTGGTGGGACATCGTGGACTACTGGAACGAGCTGCACGTCCCACCCGCCATGGCCGATCGGTACGTTCTTCAGGCAGGCGACAACATCGAATGCGAATGGCTGGCGATCGAGAGGTCGTAGGCACGCTTCAGGCTTCGGGCAGGACAGCCTGGCTCGGCCATTCACGGATGCATGTAAATTTGCACTGCCAATGCAAATTTGTCTTGACTCGCTTCCAGCCTTTTTCGGTTTTCTCGGGAGCCTTGGCAAGCACCATGAAAATCGAAGTTGACATTTCCGATTTTCATGGTCCATGGAGTGTTGGAGAATGTCCTCTCTGCCGGACAAGCTGAGACACGCGAGCCTGGCTATCGTCGAGCGGCGCCCCTTGAGACTGGGCGCACAGGGGGTGATCGGCGGCGCGTTCGTCGACTCGCTTGCGAGGCAGGTTTCCGCCGGGATCGGCCCGGTCGGGAAGTGCCGGCTCATCCCGTCGCCGCCCGAACTCGAATACGAGTATCGCCAGGGCGTCGCCGCGGCCGGGCTCGCGAACGTGGAGGTCGTCGGGGGCGATATCCTTTCCATTCTCGAAAACGCGCAGGCGCGCAGCCTTGACTTCGTTTTCTCCTGCTGGGAACTCGGACAGATCGAGCCTGCGCGGCTCATCGCGGCGGCGAAGAAAACACTCCGGCCCTGCGGCGCCGTCGGCGTCCTCTCAATCAAGGCCGAGTCGCCCTTCATCCCGCTCAGCACGCTCGTCTCGGCGACCCGGGAAGTGACCGGCAAGACCGTCAAGGCGCAGGCTCTGCCGTTTCCGAAGAGCGCGGAGGAACTGCGGAAGCTACTGCGGAAGGCGGGTTTCCAGGACGTCCGCGCGTGGGAAGACTTCGGCGACGTCGACTGCCCCGACGGCCCCGCGGTGTACGCCCATCTCGCGGAAGTGAGCGGCGGCTCGCTGCTCGGCAACGTCGACGCGGAGACGAGCTTCCGCATCCGCGAGCTGTTCGCGCAGAAGATCGAGAAGGTCTGCGGCGGAAAGCCGCTGTGGGTCAGGCATGACTTCATCGGCGCCGTGGGGACCGCGGGAGGCTAGTGGCTCGTGACATTTGAAATCGAGGAATCAGTGCCGCGACCGTGAGGGAGCGGTAGGCTGTTTTGTTTGGAGGTGTACAGAGATGGACAAGACTCTTGCCGTAGTGGCGAAGGCCTTCAGCCTGGCCCTCGTCATGGTCATGATCTGCAGTTCGACCGCGATCTGCCAGGACAAGGAAGATGAAAAATCCAAGGGCATGTGCGAACAGTGCGTCAAGGACTCGCTCGGGAGCCTGCTTGAAAACCCGAATATCGTGGTGACGAAGACGCCGTGCCTCTTGTGCCGGAAGGGCGACGTGAACCCGCTCCTGCAGGGAAAGATATGCGAGGCGTGCGCGAAGGCCGAGGGCATCTGCCTCCGCTGTCTCATGCCGATGGAGGCGGGCTGGCCGAAGGCGCTCGACGAGGTCGCCACGCCGGCCGCGGACAAGATCGTCTTCATCTCCGATCGGGACGGGGAGAACGAGGTCTTCATCATGGACGGCGACGGCAAGAACCCGACGCAACTGACCTTCAACGGCGCAAACGACTTGGACCCGGCCGTGTCACCGGACGGGAAGTTCATTGTCTTCACGTCCAAGCTGGACAAGCAATGGGACCTGTACCTGACCGACATCGAAGGCAAACACCTTAGAAGGCTCACACGGAGCGGCGAACCCGAGCTCTCGGCATGCTGGTTTCCCGACGGTCAGCGCCTGCTTTTCATGCTGCAGGAACCGGCCGGCCTCTCTTTGTGCGCCATCGCGCGCGACGGGTCGGAGATGAAGGCGCTCGAACTTCCCGAGGAGTACAAGGGAAAGGCGGTCGGTTTCCCCGACATCTCGCCGGACGGCAAGAAGATCGCGTTCGTCGCCGGCGAGGGCAAGGCTGGCGCGACGTGGGAAATCTGCGTCCGCGACGAGAAGGGCGAGGTCGCCCAACTCACCAAGAACAAGGTCTTCGATTCCGCGCCGTGCTGGTCGCCGGACGGCAAGAAGATCCTGTACGTCTCCAACTCCGACCTGAGCAAGGAGTTCGAGACGGACGAGGTATGGGTGATGGACTCGAACGGCAAGAACGCGAAGCAGTTGACGAAAAACAGCTTCCTCGACAGCAACCCGAGATGGTCGGGAGACGGCAAGAAGGTGGTCTTCATAACATGCCGCGACAAGGCGAAGGAAGGCGTGGCGGACATCTACGCGATGGACGTCTCCGGCAAGAACCCGACGAACCTGACGAAGGCCGCGACAAAGGAGACGTCGCCGCGCTGGGTGAAGGGCGCGTCGGGAAAGAAGAAGTAGGGGAAGACACGGTGGTTACATGTGGCTCAGTGGTTTGGATTATCGGCGGGTCGAAAGGTGACCTCGTCGTAGCGGACTGCACCGCGAAAGCGACGCGCTGGGACCCATCCGGGACCCGGCGCGGTTCCCCTGGCATGAGGTCGAGAGGGCCCAGCACTACTGGCTGGAAGTGAACGCCATGACGAAACCGATGC
>JAVHLO010000080.1 GCA_031082105.1 Planctomycetota bacterium | reverse complement strand
CTGAAGACGGTCTCGTGAACAGCGGCTGACAGGGCGGGCACAAGTACGTACGCGTATCCCGCACCTCTCTCCATGGGTGCGATACGTTCGGGGATTCTGGAGGCGGAGCTCGGTGTGTGGTGCTCCGCCTCCGTTCCCTTTAACTCCACTGGGGTCATCTCTGAAAGCGCCGTCCTTGTCAAGGATAATCGTCTCGCGAGGAGAAGATACACAAGTGTCACACGCCAGGTTTGCTTGCACTTTCGCCAAGAACTCAAGCCTGGAGTCTCATTAGGCTGCCAGCGAGGGAGCGAAGAGCCCTCACAGGCTCGAAGCGACTAAGCGAGCCGTACTCCCTCCTCGCCTTTCCTCTCACATTCGCCGCCGGGTTTCTCCGGGAGCGGAACTCAGCATTGCTGCAAGGAGCTCTTGGGCTCATCTGTTCCGCATCATGGTCTCAGCAAGCCTTTCTTTCACTTGGAGCTTGGCCGCCGGCGTTTCTTCAACACCGAGGCGACGTGCTCAGTCATCTCTTGGAGTAATTTCATCCTCATGGTGTTGTCGGATGAACTCGACCCTTTCGTATGAGAGTCGAGTCGGCTTGCTCAATCAGACCTGGGGGCTGCCGCGCCCATGACCCCGTGGAGATAGCCCGCCATACAAGGACCGCTCTATGCGGCGCCTCGGAAAGCTTCCCCTTCCTTCAGCATGTAGTACGTCGCTATCGCCAGCCTCCTCGCCACCGTCAACTTCGCCACCGCCTTGCCGTTCTTCGCGCACTGTCTCCTGTAAGTCTCCTCAAAACACGGATGCCGCGCCGCATGGTGCGCCGCTTCCACGTATATCCACTTCAGCCAGTGATTCGCCTGTTTCACCAGTCCCTTTCTTCTCTTCCTCTTTGCGCTCTGGTATGTACCCGGCGCCAGACCGCAATAGCGCACGAAGTTCTTGTGGCCCGCAAACCTCTTTATGTCCAGAATCTCGAGTCGCGCGTGCCCCGCAAACAGGTCACCGAATCCGGGGAGTGTCTTCAGAAGCTCCGTCTCCCTATCCAACTTGAGCCGGCCGTTGAATATCTCCTTCTCGGCCTCTTCAATCTTCCTGTCAGCCGCATTCACTACGTCAAGCAGCCCCAGGATCGTCAGCTTGTACGGCTCTCTTGCGCGGAGCCTCCCGAGCCATTCTCGTCCCCCCTTGCCGAATAGATCGCTGAACTCGTGAGAGATCCCCAGCTTCTCCAACTGCGATTGGATCTTCGCCTTCAGCCGCGTCCTCGTCCTCACCAGATACGATCGGTATCGCAGAAGCTCTCTCGTGTCTCGCAACGCCTTCGGTGGAATGTAGACTTCAGGTATCAGCTTGTTTCTCGCCAGCCATGCCAGGACTCTCGCGTCGAGCTTGTCGGTCTTTATCCGCGCGCTAGCGATCGCCTTGGCTTTCTCCGCATTAACCAATTTGACTTCGTCCACCAACGGTTCCAGGTAGTCTACGAACCAGTACCAGCTCGAATTCGTCTCGACCACCACCGTCAGCGGCTCGGATTCGCCCGCGATCTCGCGCACTCGGTTGAGCAACCGCGCCAGGGCGATCCTTGTGCTGCGCATTTCCTCTTCCAGAACGATCGCCTCCTCCGGAAGAGGATATTCCTGTTCCCTGACGACATCGTCCACTACGCAGACCGAACATACTTGCTTGTGCAGATCGCATGCGATATAATGCATGCCTGGCCTCCTTCCGGAAAAAGGTGTTGAAGCAATGCTCACTTCAAATCATACCTTCTTCTCGAGAGGGAGGCCACTTTTTCATCTGCCCCCTGGCGCTTTCATAGCATCAGACCTAGAATGTAGAATTACCTCGACTTGCATCCAGAGACCTGTTATTGTTGAACGCCATGGCCAGACGATTGCGAATACAGTACCCCGGGGCGGCGTATCACGTCATGAGCAGAGGAGTCCTGCGAGGCGACGTCTTCTCGTCGGATGAGGACTACGCGCGGTTTCTCTCCTGCCTCGCTAGGGCGCAGGAGAAGTTCCGGCTGGATGTGTTCGCCTTCGTCCTGATGTCGAACCACTACCACCTCTTCCTGCGGACGCGCGAGGCGAACCTGTCGCGCGCACTCCAGTGGCTCCAGACGGCGTACAGCATCTACTACAACCGCCGGCATGGCCGGAGCGGACACGTCTTCGAAGGACGGTTCAAGGCGATCATCGTCGGCGAGGAGTCGTACTGGATCGGGTTGACGATGTACATCCACCTGAACCCGGTCCGCGCGGGCATGGCGCCGGACGCCGGCGACTACAGGTGGAGCAGTTACAGAGACTATGTCGAGGAACAAAAACCGCACGAGTGGGTGAAGAGCGAGCAGATCCTGCGCGCCGGCGGTGATGACCTGGCAAGACAGCGGGCCGCGTATCGTGAAAGTGTGTTGGCACGGAGCGGTCGCGAGCGAACGGTACTCGACGACCTGAAGCACGGGCTGATCCTGGGGAGCGAGAAGTTCGTACGGTGGATCCGCGACAGGATCATGGGTAGGAAGCCGCCGGCGAGGGCGAAGAGTGAACCGGCCGCGAAGAAGCGGATTCGTGCCGAGGATGCGAGGGGACTGGTGATGAAAGCGGTGGCGCGCGAGTTCGGGGTAACGAAAGTGTCGCTGGCCACGAGAAAGCGGGCCGTCGTGAACATTGCGCGCGACGTGGCAATGCACATCCTGAAGACTCACACGTCCCTGACGAACAAGCGCATCGGGTCGGCGTTCGGCGTCGTATCGGACGCGGCCTCCGTCCGCGTCGAGAAGCTGGCAGCCGGAGACCCGTCGCTCAAGGCACGGATCGATCGGGTTGCGGACTCCATACTCGAGGTCTGAATCCAATGGGCCGGATCAGGTGGCTGCTCGTCGTGTTCTTCGCGGCGGCCGTGTGCGTGTCCGCGCGGACGGTTCTCGCCCAGTCAAAGGAGATCGAGAAGCTCATAGCCCAGTACGTCGAGGCGAGTGACACCGACCGGCCGGCCATCCTCGCCAAGCTCAAGGCGCGCGACAAGATATCGAAATCCGACGTCACCAAGTGGGCGAATTTCACGGGGAAACTGCTTCTCGCGAAAGGGACCCACGAAGGCAAGGACGTGTCCACGCTGCACGACAAAGAGCATCCCGTCAAGTATAAGCTCATAGGCAACCGGAAGGGGAAGAAGATGTCGCTCCTTGTCGTTCTTCACGGCGGGGGCGGTACTCCGGTGAACGAAGACGCCTGGCAGAACATGATCGCCATGACGGAAGCCTTGAGGCCGAAGTACGACCTCATCGCGATCCCGAGAATCTGGAGCGGAATGGAAGCCTCGTGGGGCACCAATGCCGGCATCGGGTACATCCCCGTCATGATCGACGAAATCAAGCGCACGTACTCCATCGATACGAACAGGATCTACCTGTACGGTTCCTCGATGGGCGGATACGGCGTCTCGTGCCTTGGCGCGGCCTGCGCGGACCGCTTCGCGGCGATGGCGGCACTGTGTTCGGTCTCCGACTACGACGGCGCCTGCGAAAACCTCATGAACACCCCGGTGACCACCCACATGGGCGCCAGGGACACCGATATCGACCGCATCGGCAAGGCGCGCAGGTTCAAGGAGAGGATGGAAGAGCTTCAGAAGCGATGGCCCGATTCCTACAAGATGCTCTACAAGGAGTATCCCGACGGCGGACACAGCCTGCCGCAGGAGGCGACCGTTGAGATGCTCGAGTGGATGACGCGGTTCACGAGAGTCCCCCTGCCGCGCACCGTGGTGTGGAAGGGATTTCTGAATGCGGAGCGCAAACCCGTCGACACCACACACTTCTTCTGGCTCGCCGTGGAATCGCCGAAAGCCGAGATGCGTCTGGAAGCGGCGATCAAGGACAAGGGTGTCATTGAAGTCAAGACGGAAGAGGTCGGCAGGTTCACGATCTTCCTCAACGACAAGCTCGTCGACTTGAACAAGCCTTTAACCGTCACGGTCAACGGCAAGACAGCATTTCAGGGCAAACCGGCCCTCAGCCTGTCCGCGGTGGTCGAATCGGTTGTCGCGAAGGAGGACCCCGAGATGATGTTTACCGCGAGGATTGACCTCGGCGAGTGAGGAATGGACACGTGATGTGCCGCGGCGTCGCATGGGGGCTTGTTCTTGCCGCCGATGACGATCGCTAGCGTTTTCTATAGTGCCTGGAGACGGGGCAGAAGAAATCCAGGCTCGGCATTCTGGCATTCGTCACCAGGGTCAGCCGCGGGAGCATCCTGAACAAGGGGTACAGAGGATCGTGGAGTCGACCCAGTGATCTGCCGGTGCATCTGTTGAAGAGACGGATGCACGCTGAGGAACAAGCGGATCGGCGAGCTGTCCGGTGTGACGTCTGGCGCGGTGACGAAGTCGGCGCTGCACGCGGAGAAGGGCGGGCGGCCGACGGCGCAACAAGGAGGAAGACCGAGCGGATAGCCGGCTCGGTCTTCGATGCGTAGAGGCGTCCAGTCCTGTATTCAAGAAGTGGCCCACATCGCCTGATGTCAAGTCAATCGAGTCCTGTATTCAAGATGTGACCCTTCGCTGCCCAAAGCCAGCGGCACTGGCTCGGACGGTCGCCGCGCGGGACCCTCGCCGCACCCCATCTTTTTTCACATTATCAGACGTTTTTTTCTTGACAAGTGTATTTTATAAGTTATAATTTACACTTTGTAAAATACATTCTCCGAAAAGAGATTCGCTAGCTCATCATTTCAGGGGAATTTGCATGCAAATCCCGAAGAAGCTCTTCAAGATCGGTGAGGTAATCCGCTACTCAGGAATCGGCAGACAGACCCTCCACAACTACACCGTTATCGGACTTATCCGCGAGGCCGAACGCACGGAGTCGGGACACCGCCTCTACGATGAGTCCGTCTTCGAACGCCTCAAGAGAATCGATCGCCTCCGCGCACACCGCACGCTCCGCGACGTCAAGGAACTCCTCGACGCGGAGGACGCGACGAACCAGCCGAGCCCCACAGTCGTGACCGGTACGGTCGCAGTCGCATCGAGCTAATATCAAGACCGACCTTGCATGGTACAGTAGCGACTGGAGAACTAAAGAACCAAAGAACGAAAGAACGGAAAGACCGAAGCACGGACGGACCGCTTGACTTGGATCATTGTGAACCCTCGCGACTTTTCTCTGTGTCTCCGTGCCTCTGTGGCCGACAAGATCGAACGGCCATGAGAACTTGAAGGACGCGCATGTTTCTGAAAGTCCCGCGACAACTGACCGACCCGCTGGGCAGGAGATGGCCCTTGATGCTGGCCGTCTTCGCGCTCGTCACGACGCCCCTCCTCTGCATCGGTCCACGCCACGAGGATGCCTTCAAGCGGAGGATGAACGAGAACTTCGAGCAGGCCCGGCTCGCTTTCCAGAACGGCGATTTCCCCGTCGCGGCATTACTGGCCGATAGGCACCGCAAGACCTATCCGGATTCCCCGCACATCCCTGAGGCGCTCTTCATCTCGTCCGTCGCCCAGGTACGTTGCGTCCGCAAGAAAGAGGATGCGCACGTCGTCGATTTCGAGATCCCGCTGAAGCAGCTCGCGCTGGCCGCCCAAAAGGGGATCGATGTGCGGAGGATAGACGCCTCCATGCTCGAGGCCGCCCACGCGCTGACCGCTATGGCCGATGCGAAGCCGGCGGAGGAAAGAAACGACTCTCACTTCGCGGCGTACACGAAGGCGGCGGAGATCTACAGAGAGCTGGTCGCCAGGAAGCCTGAACTTGTCCACCTGAAACTGAATATCGCCCGCTGCCTCGCGCGACTCAAGCCACCAAAGGAAGAAGAGGCCTGGGCGGCCCTCCAGGAGCACAACGAGTACATGAAGGCCCAGAACAGGGCGGAAGGTCTCGCCCAGGGCATGCAGCTCCGGGTCGAGTTGCTGGTCGAACTCGGGTATCACCAGGCGGCGGCCGAACTCTTCGAAGAGCTGGCGAGATCGGGCATCGGCCTGCCGGAGTGGATCACGAAGACCTACGAACAAGCCGGGCTGACATACCTCAAAACATGGCACAACTCTCCGCCCGATGCCGAACGCGATCAGCTCCTTGTGAAGGCGAGCAGTTGTTTCGTCGGGATGTACGTCGCGGCGGCGCAGGCCGGGCCTTTCTTCGAGAAAGCGTATCGGGAACGAGCCTTCTTCCATCTTGCGACCGTAGCGAGCCTCGGCCAGACCGGCGGCCCCGGCGCGGTCGACCTCCTCACGCGGCTCGCAAACACGCAGACGTGCGACCCTTACGTGGCGTTCGCCGCGTCGCTACGGCTCGGGATCATATTCATCGAACGAAACAGGATGCTTGAAGGGCTTCAGAAGATCACCGCGGCTCTGGGACTCGCCAACAGGGAGCTCGCGGAAAACAAGTCCCTCGTGGACATCAACGACACCGTGTTCATGCTGAGACAGGTCTCAGAGACGTCATCCTCGCTCGAGGTGCTCGAGTCGGCGATCGCGGCCATGCTCGGTGCGGTCCGGCTCGTGACCGACAGAACGCCCGTGCACCGGGCACTCGGATTCGCGGCCATACGCGCGGCGGACCTGCTGTCAAAGGAAGCGTTGAAGGCTGAGATCGCGCGCGATATCGAAGCGATGGCGAAGTTCTCGAGAAAGGCCGCGGACTGCAAGATCCTGTCGGCGGAGTCTCTCCTTCAGGTCGTGGCGCTGGACGCGCGGCTGTCTCCGGAAAAGCGGTTGCCCGATGGCGACCGGCGGGAGATGCAGTACCGCGCGGGGAGCCTGTTCTGCGACACGGGATTCTATGCGCGGGCCGTCGAACCGCTCCGTGCGTGCATCGCGGACGTTGACGTCGTGAACAACCCGATCGCGGCGCCGGCGTTGCTTGTCCTCGGGAAGTGCTACGCTGCGATCGGCGACTTCCGCTACGCCCGTGAGGCGTTCGAAAAGACGATGCAGTGCGCTGAGAGAACGGATTTCTCACGCCAGGCGCGGTACGAGCGCGCGAAGACGTACGAGAGAGAGCGCAACTACGCCGACGCAATCCAGGCGTACGACGAGATCTTCGAGTTCGGTCCTGCGGACGGTATGTCGCCTGAACACGCCGTCTGGCAGGACGCCCTGTTGGCGACCGGCAAGCTGCGGCTGACGTTGGCCGACAAGGAGGCCGCAGCGTCGGTCGGCGGAGGACAGGCGGGCTCCGCAGCGCCCGCGCCCGGCGGCGCTGCCGCGTCCACAGCCCTGATACACATCCGAAAGGCGGTGGAGGCGTTCGAGGAGGCGCTCCAGCGCTGCGCCGAGCAGGATACCCAACGCCGGCTCCAGGTCTCTTTCCATCTGGCCAGGTGCTTCATCGGCCAATCCGACTGGGGAAGGGCCCGCGATACGCTGCAGATCGCGGCTGGGCTGGTCGACACCGTCGACGCCAACGGCGTGAAGCTCGGCCTGAAGCCGGAACACTCGCTGATCGCGAAGCGGTTGTTTCTCTTCACGGGCGACTGCAGTTTCATGCTCGGCGACTACTCGGGCGCGCTGCTGCAATACGAGGAGGCGGAAAGGCGCGCGGACGCAGGGGGCGACCTGGTGCTCGCCGTCCTCGGCAAGGCGAGATGCCACATCGCCCTCTTCCGGCCGAAAGATGCGCTCGTCGCCGTTGAAAGGGCGCGGTTGCTCGTCGAGCGGGCGGAGGGGCCGTTGTTCGCGGCGCCCGAATTCGGCAAGGACTACTTTCGCCGGACCGTCGACGACCTGCAGCGCCAGGCTGAACTCATCAGGGACGGCGGCACGGGGGATGCGTCGAACAGCCAGGAGCCGGGACTTTTGAGTGTCCCCAATGAATGAAGATCGCGAAAAGACGGTGCGCGGAAATACGCCCGCTGCGACGGGTCCGGCGGAGGCGGTGCTCTCGGAGATTCGCGAAGAATGCCGGCTCTTCGGGGAAATGGTTCGGACCATCCGCGCCTGCAAGGAGTCGTTTCCCACGGCCGAAGGACCGGACCTGGAGCGGCTCGTCGCCGAAAGGGGACAACACCTATCGAAGATCGAAAGAGAGGCGGCGCGGCTCAGCTCGTTGCGCGAGAGGTGGGCCCGCGATATCGCGTCCGCCCCGCCCGGCGCGCGAAAAGAACTGGATGCCGAGCTTGACAAGCTCAGCGCAGCGCTCAAGGATATCCTCGCCGCAGAAGAGGAATGCGCGCGGCTCGGACTCGCGCGAAGGGACGCCACCGTGCAGCGTCTCCGGGATATGGCGAACACCAAAAGGATAGACGCCGTGTACAAGGTGAAAAGGGCGGACCGTTCGCATTTTGTGGACACCAACGAATGACCGGTCACGTTGAAGAAAAGGATTCTGCTGAAAAGAAACTCTCTTGTCATTCTGAACTTGTTTCAGAATCTCCTTGTCCAGGGGTGGAGAAGATGCCGAAACGAGTTCGGCATGACAGCAAAGAGGGTTCTTCGGGAGAATCAGAAAAGAGAACGTCATGCGGCGAGAGGATAGACGTCGCAACGCTCCTCGAGCAGCGCAACGAGCTGCTCAAGATGTTCGAAGGCATGGAGCGCAACCAGCACACGCTCGAGAAGATGGTCGCGGCGCTGAAGCATGAGCTCGAAGTGAAGAACAACGAACTGAGACGGAAGAACCGCATGGTGATCCTCGGCGAGATGGCAGCGTGCCTCGCGCACGAGATACGCAACCAGCTCGGCGGGCTCGAGCTTTCGGCAAAACTGCTGAAGCGCGACGTCGAAGGCGATACGCGAAAGGAAAAACCGCTCGAGGTCATTCTCACCGCCGTCGCGGAGCTCAACACGCTGGTCGGAGACATGCTCACCTACACGGGGAACCTCGTCCCGAGAAAGGAACCTGTCTCGATCGAGACCGTTCTGGCCCGGGCGCTTTCGATCTCCCGCAGAGAACTCGAACGCGCGAACGTGTGTGTCGTGAAGAACGTGCCGCCCGGCGCGCCGCAGATCGAGATCGATCCGGAAATGATCGGCCGCGTCTTCGTGAATATCATCATAAACGCGGCGCACGCGATGCCGGAAGGCGGCACGCTGGTCATCGAGGCCCGCCTGGGCGATTCGGCGCTGACGGTCGCCTTCAGCGATACCGGGTGCGGCCTCCCGCCCGAGGCCGAGACGAAACTCTTCACGCCGTTTTTTACGACCAAGGCGCAGGGAACGGGGCTTGGACTCGCGATCGCATACAGGATGGTCAGGGAGGCGCACGGCGGATCCATAGAGGGAACCAGCAAGGCGGATGGCGGGGCCGTGTTCACCGTTAGATTGCCGTTGACGCCACAAAGCGGCGCAGCGACGGTCTGAGGATCAGAATCCGGAATTCAGAATCCGAGAATTCAGAAATCAGGAGCCGGAAGCCGGAATACCGGCTGCGTGTCTCTGTCCACGGCGGATTCCGGCTTCCTGACTTTCGAGGACGCGTATGTCGACCAAGCGGAGAAGGGTGATAGTCGTCGATGATGAGGCCGTGATGCGCCAATCGCTCGAGATGACGCTTGACCGCGCCGGCTACGATGTGGCTGCGTTCGAATCGGCCAGAGACGCGCTCGCCGACCTGGCCTCGGGCGGCGCGGACGCCCTCATCACCGATATGCGCATGCCGGGCATAGACGGCCATGAGGTGCTCAAGCGCACACGCGAGCTGAGCGACGAGGTCCCCGTGATAGTCATAACAGGCTACGGTTCGGTCGCGAGCGCCGTCGACGCCATGAAAGGCGGCGCGTTCGACTACATCGAAAAGCCGTTCGAGCCGCAGCGCATCGAAGTGACGGTTGCGCGCGCGATCGAGAGCTGCGCCAAGGCGCGCGAGATCGAACGGCTCAAGGCGCAGTTGGAAGACCGCGAGGCGCCGCAGCTCATCATCGGCGTGAGCAGGTCGATGCGCGAAGTCGACCAGGCGATTGACAACGTCGCCGCAAGCGACGCGACCGTCCTTGTGACCGGTGAAAGCGGGACCGGGAAAGAGCTCATCGCGCGCGAAATTCACAGGCGAAGCGCGAGACGCGAAGCGCCGTTCCTCGCGGTCAACTGCGCGGCGCTCTCCGCCGGATTGCTCGAGAGCGAACTCTTCGGACACGAGCGCGGGGCGTTTACCGGCGCCGACCGGTCCAGGAAGGGTCGGTTCGAACTCGCCGACGGCGGCACGATCCTGCTTGACGAGGTCAGCGAGGTCGATCCCGCCATCCAGGCCAAGCTCCTGCGCGTCCTGCAAGAGAAGGCGTTCGAACGCGTGGGCAGCAGCTACGCACGCAAGGTCGATGTGCGCATCGTCGCGACCACGAACCGCGACCTGCCCAGGGCGATCACGGCGGGCAGGTTCAGGCAGGACCTCTTCTTCCGGCTGAACGTCCTGCCGATATCCGCTCCGCCGCTCCGCGAACATAAGGAAGATCTGGCGCAGCTCGTCGATTACCTGCTTGAGACCGCCACACGGCGCGGCACGCACAAGAAGCCGCTAATCCCGCCGGGCACGATGGCGCTCTTTGAAGCATACGACTGGCCCGGCAACGTGAGAGAGCTCGCCAATGTGCTCGAAAGGGCGATCGTCATGGTGAAATCTGCCGAGATCGCGCCCGAGATGCTCCGCGATTGGCTCTCCGCGCCGGCGGCCGGGTCAGGTGACGCGAACCCGTTCCTCGGCATGACCCTCGCCGAACTGGAACTCAAGGCGCTGGACGCGAACATGAAGAAATTCGGCGGCAACCGCGGCCAGGTCGCAAAGGCGCTCGGTATGGCGGACCGCACGCTCAGGGATAAGCTCAAGAAGATGCAGGATGACCGCAGCGAGTCGGCCGAGTAGGCGGCGGATAATTCTCGTGGCGGCGGAATTTTCCGCCGGATTGAGATGTCCTTGTGGGCTGACCCTTGATGACCCGGATCGCCGCGCAGGTCGAACATTGTAATGTATTAGCTGTCAAGGAATTGTGGCGCATGACGCACGGATTCGCGGATTGTGCGCGGCGCTTGCCCGGGGTGGCACGGATATTGCCATAGTACGTGGGAACTAGTGTCGTTTCGTATTGTAGATTGTGCG
>JAVHLO010000007.1 GCA_031082105.1 Planctomycetota bacterium | reverse complement strand
GAAGCTGGGCGGGATGGGCCTCATCATCAGCGAGGGCATCAAGAAGCTGACCGGTCTGGGCACGATCTACCAACCGCTTTCCTACCTGATGCGCTCCGGCGTGCCCGACTCGCTCGATCTGATGGTGGCATTCAACTACGCCAACATGGCGGTGGACCTTGTGGCTGAAGGAGTGAGGGGGCGCATGGTTGCCCTTCGCGCAGGTACATACACGCATGTTCCCATAGCCACGGTGATGAACGGCAAAAAGCGGGTGGACATCGACGAGCTTTATGACGTCGACGAGTACCGGCCAAAAATACGTCATCTGCTGGGCAAACCGATGTTCCTGTACTGACGAATTCCACGCAGTCCCATTGACCACTGCTTTGCCGTTTTGTCGGACATGCCTGTCAGCAACTGCAATCTGCATGCCGGCGGGCGGCCAGAGAGGAGAGCATGAAGAACGAACGTCACGGCGTAATAGTCTACCTCCTCGCCCTGCTGATGCTGCTCGGCTCGAAGATCCGGAAATCGAAGCCGCTGTCGCTCGTCGCGGTGGCGTGCGGCATCGCGTTCCTGGTGTTCTGCGGCTGGGCGATATTCAAACTGCTGAGTCTCGGCGTGCCCGTTCCGCGCAAGAAGGACACAACACATAACGGCTCCAGGCCCGAAACTGATGCCACGCGTCAGACCGAGCTCGCCCGAGTCGAGGCGCAAACCGTCCAGCACGAGTCCGGCGCACAGGTATTCGTCCCGAGCCGGCAGATCCTCTACTCGAACAAGGTCGCCTTCACGTCCGTCCCCACGCCGCCCGCGCTCGAGAAAGTGCCGCTCGAATCGCCCGTTATGCGGTTCGATTCCTTCTCGGGCGAGGTCATCGACGGCAAGACCTTCGTCGACCTGCCCGCCGGCGAGTCGGTCAAAGACGCCGTCGTCCTCGTCCGCTCGCAGCTCGGCTTCTGGCTCCCGATCCCGTCCGAGCCCGTCACGCTCGCCAACGGCAAGCCCGGCCGGCGCGTCAAGATCGACCGCCAGCCCACGCCGTGGTTCCTCGCCGTCGCCCGGGCCGACTCCGCCGCTGCGACCGCCGCCGAATCGGGCGATCCGCTCCTGCTCCTCGAACAGCTCAACTGGACCGACCAGGACGCGCTCGAACTCAGGCTCGCCGAGGAATCGAGCAGGTATTCCGCCCCGCCGGAAGAGGGGTGGTCCCTCTGTTCGCCGGCCTACGCCGACGAGGGCGGCAAGAAAAAGAAGATCACCGACCCCGTGGAACTGCTGAAGAAGGCCATCGAGATGCTCTACAGGACGAAGGGCGCCGTCCGCCAGGGCAGCCAGCGGCTCGCATGGGAACGTTACCTCGAAGCGCTCGACTACCTTTCCCAGATCCGGCAGACCAAGTACTGGGAGAGCCTCATCAATCTGACAACATCGGGCTGGGCGTCAGGCTCCGCCGACGTCCTCGAACAGCGCAGGTGCGCCGGGCTGCCGGATTCGTGGAGCGTACCTGTCGTGCTCGAGACGCTCCTCGCCGGGTACGCGCCCTGGGGGCTCGATCTGACCTTGCGCTTCGCGGCCTCCGACGAGAACATCATGGCCGACGGGTTCGATCTCCGCATACTCAAGCCGCTCGGCGAGCTCCTCTGGGCCGACGTGCCCATCGCAGTCTCGGGCAAGTCGAGCCGGCTCGCCGGACCCTGGAACGAGGAACTCGATAAAATCATCAAGGACCAGAAGCTCGTCGCCGGCGAGGCGAAGCGGAGCGTGCTGCTCCGGCTCTACTCACCGCGCGCCATCGAGGCCGGCTACATCGAGACCGCGCTCGAATGGACCCGCGACTACATCATCCGCTGGGGCCCAGTCGTCATCGGACTCGCCTCGGGCGGCGTGGGTGCCGCGGCTTTGCCGGCCGCGTATGCAGGAATGGACATCGTCATCGGCTGGATGGACAAGGAATTCAGGCACGACGCCGTAACCTATGCCGGCTTCGAATACGGGCAGATAGGTCATGAGCAGGTCTTGAGCGCCGTGGCCGGCGTCGAGGAAGGGCAACTCCAGATTCTCGGTCAGAATTTCTCGGTGAAGAACATCAACTTCCGGATGCTGCTCGTGGATCTCGCCGTCACCACCGCGCTCGTGTGCTACCGGTGGAACCCGGGCGAGGTGAGAGAACTGGCCACCGGGCCGAAGGGATACAAAGACGGGGAGGACGGAATCGTGTTCGCCGCGGATCAGCCGAACGTCCCGCCCATCCTCGTCATCGGCTGGGTCGAGAGTTCTTATGTGCAGCCGGCGAACTCGCGTTACTATACGGTCGGCGCCAAGTTCAACCGCGTGTGGCATCTCGACTACAGCAAGGTCTATGCCGAGCGCGCAGGCGGAAAGGGGCTGAACAGCTACATTCGCCACGGCACTGACGACTTCGCAAGCGGCGCGAAGAACGAACTCACCGGTTCGGCCTTCAGCAGCACAGGCGCCAGGAAGGGGATGCCATGGGCCGACATGCTCACACCGCTCAAGGCCGATTGGATCCCCTCCGCGCCGGTCATCGACACCGCGCCGCAGGAACAGCATATCGCTTTTTCATTGCGTAAAGACCTGATCGCGATGATCTGTACCAAGCGCGGCATCTCCGAGCCATGGGACACGGTCAACCTCAGTGAGCTCGGGCTCGAAGTCGTCCTCGAGATGAAGGGCGAAGACCCGCCATCGCTGACCCTGCCCCTCCAGGAATCGCCGGGCTGGAAGAAACAGAAGGACTCGCGCAGGTGCGCCGTCCGGCTTGCGGACGAAAACCATGTCCCCATGGACGACTCCGACCTGCCCGCCTTCCAGAAGGGCGCACAGGGCGAATTGCCGAGACTGTTGACTCGCTACACTGTCGTCGTGAAGGACAAGGACGGCGCGAAGGAATGGTACCGCGCGGAGGCGGACTTCCGCGACAAGAAGGCGAGGCGGTTCTTCATGACACGCTACGGCTCGTTCTGGTGGGGCGACGGTGACGAGAAAGTGCCATGGCACGAGGTCGAGACCGTCGAGACGTCCGCGCCGCCGTTCGTGACGGGCTGGGCGTTCATGGAAGTCCCGTTCCGATACCGCATCACCGGCAGCGTCGTCCACTCCGGCGAGAACCTCGTGGGCACCGCGTTTCGGTCCGACCACGATGCGACGTATGTCCCGCAATGGCAGGGGAACACCGCGTCGTTCAGCCAGTGGACCGGGAAGGTCGAGCAGGCGTTCACGGTGACGACCGCGGAACAGAACACCAGGATCGGCCGGTTCGTATTCGTGCAGCGCTCGGAGGAAGAAGGGGAATCGGCACGGTTCGAGCTTGAGAACATCCCGCTCCGCTACACCGGCAAGGTGGGCAAATCCGGGGTGGAGTTCTTCGTCTTTGCGATCAAGGACGCCGAGGTGAAGTCGCACGTAAAGAGCTTCAACAGCAAGGTCACGCGCACGGTCACCGAGAGGGACCCGTCCACGCAGAAGGAAGTGCAGTCCACGGTGACCAGCGAGATCACGGCGATTGGTGTCCCGCCGGACGAGGGCGGCGACTGCTACCTGTGCCTGCTCTTCTGGAACCGCGTGGACAAGCAGCTCGAGGAGATGCTGAAGAAGGGCGAGTTCACGGAAGCGGAGTTCACCGAGGCGATGGAGAAGTGCGAGAAGGAACTGCGCGAGTGGCGCGGGAAGTGAGCGCAGCGGGTATGACCGAACGCGGAGACGCGAAGACGCGGTGACGCGGAGACCCTGAGTGACCTTCGCCGATTTCGAATCAAAGGCGTCCATGTCCTGGAGTTTGGACATTGTGAGGCCGAAAACAACTCCCTGTTTCCCCCTTTCGTAAGGGGGACTTCGTCCTGACTGCGGTCGGGACGAAAAGGGAGAGCGAAAGTCCCCCTTAGCAGAAGGGGATTCAGGGGGGGTGTTCACGATCTGCCCACCGACCGAATTTTCGCTTGACAAGAACCGGCCAGAGTGCTACACTTGCCGGAGATTGCGGAGAAGAGGCCCTGCCTGCCGGACGGACATTTCATGTCACTTTAACTGGAGGCGCCGAGGCATGAAGATCGAGATCGAGCGAGAAGAGGACGGTCGGTGGCTCGCTGAGGTCCCCGAGTTGCCCGGCGTCATGGTGTACGGCTGCACCCGAAAACAGGCCATCTCGAAGGTTGAAGCGCTCGCCCTACGGGTCATCGCCGATCGCCTGGAGCACGGTGAGAAGATTCCCGAACTCGATGAGCTTTTTGCGGTGCCTGCATGAGCAAATGGCCCTCCACGAAAGCCAGGAGAGTTCTCGCCGCCCTCCTTCGCATCGGTTGGTCCATGAAGCGTGAAACCAAGGGCTCGCACCGGGTCCTTGCCAGGCCAGGTTGGCCCAACTTCGTCTTCGCCTTTCACGATCGGGTAGAGATCGGTCCTCGCATGCTCAGTCGCATTGCCGGAAGGACAGGTCTGAAGCCGGAAGACCTGTAGCTCGCCCTATTCATGAAGTTCGATTTGCTGTCATGCCCCGACGTGTCGGGGCATCTTCTTCAGCGAAGGGCCGGACACGTGGCAAAGGAGATTCCGTCCCGCTTAAGGCTGGATCCGCCTGCGGCGGAAACCGAGTTCGGAATGACAGGCTGTCTTTGATTTTCCCTGATTCGTGAATAATGCCGGCCAGGGCTATGGTCTTCCCTTCGCGTCCTCTCTTTGCAGCACAGGATCCCGGCCAAAGACCTTCCGCCACACCCGCATAAACCGATTCAGCGGGTCGCGGGCTGCGCTCTCAGACGGAATCTCGCCGCGATGCCCGGCCTGCCTTTCGATTCCCACGCGGAGCGCTCCATGTCTGAAGGCGCAATGGCCGAGCTGGCCCGCGTGGTCGAGCGAAAAACTCCACTGAAGTTCAAGGCCCGGGAGTCCGTAGGTTTCATACTTGACGGACACGGGGATCATGCTCGTCTCGAGGCAAGTCGTCTCTTCCCACCGGTATCCCGCCTGAGGCGAGCCCGCATAGCCGCGGGCGATTCGGACTTCGTCGTCTGCTTTCTCTTCGGTCAGCACCGTCGCTTCCGCTGTCCCTGCCGGGAGAAACTCGTTGAACAGCTCCCTGAGAAACGATGGCGGACCCGGAGTGTTGCAGAGCGCGTCCCAGTCCGATGTGTCCGGCTCATCGGGCTTGCCGTTCACGAGTACGTACCATTCCATAGCACAATCCGCAAAATGGAACGCTCCCTGCCACACCGCAAGGACCATGACGTGGCGGAGCGTTGATGTCGTCGTACAATCGGGCCGAAAGACCGGCCGCAGCCGACCGCCGGCGGTCCGACAGAAACCGCCAATGAACGCGAATTCACGCCAGTTTCCGGTTCGGTATTCGCGTCCGTTGGCGTCCATTCGTGGTTCCAAGAACGCGAAGGCAGTCCAGATCGGATTCGCAACAAAGGGCACAAAACACAGAAAATGCCGATGAAGGCAAAACTGCTTCGAGAATGAAAGCGAGTGCTTCCGGACTTGGCGTCTCCGTTTTGTGCATTCTGTGCCTTCTTGTGGCTGATTCCTTGCCCGCGAGAATCTCAAACTCAACTCAGAAATTGGAGCCGTTTGGCATTCTAGCGCGGCCGTGTTCCGTCCGGCTGTCGGGGCGCGGACTGCCGTTCAAGCTCCTCGAGAGTCTTCGGATCCGGGATCGGCATGACAACAAGCCAACGGTCCCCTTGCTTCGCGATGTACTGGCAGATGCTTACACTCGAATACTCTCCCGTTGAGGCCGCAATCTCGATCTGGTGTGTCGGCTTGACGGGCCATCGCCATGCGTTCGCGTCGGATGGCGGCGACCAGTTCTTCACTTCGAATACCCGGACCGTCCGCTCTTCCGGTATCTGCTCCTTCAGGCTGTTCTGTACAGCAAGCTCAAGGTATTTCCGTTCCGGTTCTGACAGCCCCTCCATACACGCCGGATGGATCAGTCGTTTGAACTGCGCGGCGTCCTTCTGTTTCACTGCCGCGATGAGCGCATCGGCGAGCTGCTCCGGAGAATCACTGCTCTCGCGAGCAGGGCAACCGACAATCGTTGCCGCAAGAACCAGGATGACAAATTGTCTCATGACAAACTCCCACAGTCCAGGGCACGTCAGCCCGACAACTGCTGTTCTCTGTGCCTCAGTGTCTCGGTGGCAACCTCAGTTTCGGGACGTCTATTCGAGCAGTTTCTCCGCCTCGCGGCGCGCGAGTATCCGTTCGGGCTGAATACGTTCGAGCTCTGCGACCAGCGCGCGGGCGGCCTCGACCGCCTCGCGCCGCTTGCCTTCCGCTGCAAGCAGCCTCACGCGCGCCATCGCGATCCGCTCCAGCCGCGCCGCGCCCTTGATGTGGCCGGCAACCTCTTCCGCCCGCGCCAGATATTCGCTCGCCGCCCCATGCCGGCCCGCCTTCGTCTCGATCACGGCGGAGACGGCCAGCGCCACGGCCTCGTCCATCTTCATGCCCATCTTCTTGAATCTTGCGAGTGCCTCCGCAACGAGGGCCGCGGCCGACTCCGTACAGCCCTTGACGAGCTCGATCTCCGCAAGCGCGAGCTGCGCGCCCGCCGCAAGGTCGCCAAAGCCGATCTTCTCGCTCATCGCCAGCGCCCGCCTGTGGAAATCCTCCGCGAGCGCGGTGGCGCCGCCCTTTGCATGGACTCGTCCAATGTCGCCGAGAGCGACCGCCGTCGCGCGCGCAAAGCCGGCCGACTCCGCCGCGCTCAGGCTCCTTTCATAGTGCTCGAGCGCGATCCCGGTTTCGGCGCGTTCCAGGTGCGCATTGCCGATCCCTTCGAGGGCGAGCGCGATCCCCACCTTGTCGCCGAGCTCTTCGGATATCGTCAACTGCCTGCGATGGAATTCAAGCGCGCGTTCCAGTTCGCCCCGGATCAGGCAGATCTCGCCTATGTTGCCGCATGCGTTCGCAATCCCGCGCTTGAACCCCGCTTCCTCACTCGCGGCGAGGAACCGCATCTGGTATTCGAGCGCGCTGTCGAAATCGCCGCGGAGCGCGTACGTGTTCGAGATGTTGCCGCACGCGATGCCCGCGCTCCGCTTGTCGCCGAATTCCTCGCTGACCGAAAGGTGCACCTCGTGGCATTGCAGCGCCTTTTCGAAGTCGCCCTTGTCGTGGTAGACGAGCCCCATATTGCAGAAGACGCTGCCGATCCCGCGCTTGTCGCCGAGCTCTTCGCAGATCGCGAGGTCTTTCTTCAGACACTCCAGCGCCTCGTCGAACATGCCCTTGTCGTGGTAGGTCAGGCCCAGGTTGCCCGTAGCGGTGGCGACGCCGCGCTTCAGACCCAGCTCTTCGGCTATGGTTAGGTGCTTCTTGTGAAACTCGACCGCGCGGTCGAGTTCACCCCGCTGCCTGCACACGACGCCGATGTTGCCGAGGGTTGTGCCCATTCCGGGCCTGTCGCCCGTCTTCTCGTAGAACGAGAGCGCATCGGTGAGCATGTCCATCGCCTGGTCAAACGAACCGACCCGCTGGAGCATCACGCCGCGCGTGCGCAGGCAGTCGGCTCGAAGCGACGGCAGATCGAACTCGCGCGCGATCTCCATCACTTCCTCCGTGAGCCTGAGCGCATCGGACGCGCGCGGCCGGGTGTCGTCGAGGAACCACGCGTAGTCGAGCAACAGGTTCGCCCTTTCCGGCGCGAACCCGGAACCCCGTGGGACGAGCGAAATCGCGCGCTGGAAGAGGGTGTCGGCCGCCTGCGCGTCGCCGGACGTGTGGACGGTCTGCGCGATCCTGCCGAGCAGGCGCGCACCGGTTCGGGGCGAATCGGCAAGCTCGAACGCCGCCTCGAAGTCGGCGCGGGCAAGGTCGGACTTGCCGAACGTCGTCCTCGTGTTGCCCCGCTCTTCGAGCGCGGCGCGTTTCATTGCGGTCAGTTCCGCAGTCCGCGCCGCGTCGGCCGCGCAGGCGGCGAGCCGGCCTTCGATGGCCGCGATGGCGCGCGTCGCGTACCGTTCAATCTCGGAGCCGGCGAACCGGACCTTGGCCTCCCGGTATGCGCTCTCCCAGCAATAGATCGCCCTGTCGAAGCTGCCCGCGTTCTCGTGATGGTGAGCTGCCAGCGCGAGCAACGCAGCGCCACGGCGCTCCGGCTTCCGCGACTCGATCCATTCGGCCACGCCGGCATGGAACGCCGGACGCAATCGCTTTGGGAGCCGGCCGTAGAAGACCTCGCGGAGCAGCGTATGCCGGAAGGAATATTGCTCCTCGCGCGGTATGTCGGAGGTGTCGTGGCCGACGATCAGCTCCGCATGTTCGAGCGATCGCAGCTCGGCGCCGACGTCACGTTGGAGCAGGCGCTCGACCGCCCCTCGCCAGAAGACCCGGCCGACGACGCTCGCCGCGCTGAGCAGTTCCTTCGTGTCCTGGGGAAGGAAATCAATGCCCGCGCCGAGTATGCCCTCGAGCGTGTCGGGGACTGCAACGCGATCCACTCCCGGCTTCAACCTGCGACGGCCGCGCTCGTCGCGAGCGAGCATGTCCTTTTCGATCAGGAACCGGACGAACTCCTCCGCGTAGTACGGGTTGCCCCCGCTGTGGTCGATGATGAACCCGAGCAGTGTGTCATCGACCGGTCCGGCCATTGCGGCGGAGAGCAGCCGCTCGAGCTCGGGTCGTGACAACGGCTTGAGCGGAATCTCGATCCACTGCAGTCTGCCCCGGCTCGCCGGCTGCGGCCCGAGACGCAGGCAGTCCTTCGACTCGGTTCGTCCGACGGCTACGAGCATCCATTCTCCCGGCGGCGGCGTATCCGCAAGCGAACCGACCAGGTCCTGCGTGGACGGGTCGGCCCAGTGCAGGTCTTCAATGATGATGACGACCGGACTGTGCGCGGCCGGGCCGGGCACGGCGCGCAGCGTCATTCCCTCGATCCAGCGCTTGAACGCAACGTGGAGCAGTTCGCGTGCGGCCTTCGCGTCGAGCGATTTCACGCGCGCGGCCGGGAAGTCGATGCCCATGAGGGCTATGCCGAGGATGTGCGCGTAATTCTCGCGGTCCAGCGGCGCGATGGACTCGATGCGGGCCAGCACCTTCTCCGCCTGCCGGAAGAATTCGTTCTGCGGGTCCTCCGCCGTATCGAGCCGGCACTCCCTGCGCATGATCTCGCGCAATGGATGGTACGGCGATTCGCCGTAGGCCACACACCGGCCGCGGAGCACGAGCGGCGGCTTCTTGTGTCCGTCAAGCCGCTTCATGAATTCGTAGACGAGCCGCGACTTGCCCATCCCTGCGTCGCCGGTGACGACGGCGAGCGCCGGTCCGGCGGGCGACGCCGGGTCGCACATCGCGCTGTATGCGGCCTCAAGCCGGTCAAGCTCGTCGTCACGACCGATCATCGGCGTGTGAAGCCCGGCTACGGTCTTGAAATGCTTCGCGGTGTCACGGCGCGCGATGACTCGGTATGGTCGGACTGTCTCGCTGCGTCCCTTGACCGTGGTGGGCGACAGTTCTCTGAAGACGAAGAAGTCCTCGGCGAGGCGGAACGTGCGCGGCGCGACGAGAATTTCGCCATCCTGCGCGATCGATTCGAGCCGTTGGGCGAGGTTGACCGCGTCACCCATGACGGTGTACGACCCGTCGGGCAGCCTGGTCCAGAAGACCTCGCCGGTGTTTATCCCGATGCGCACGGACGGTGTCGCGGGCGGGGCTACAGGCGCGGCGCGTGCTACGGCGTCGGGCGCGTGATGCGGCGCAGACCGTTCACCGCTCCCGGGGACGGCTGACGCTTCGAGCCGGCCGAGCGTGTCGGCCATTTCGAGCGCGGCCCGGGTCGCGCGCACGGCATCGTCCTCATGCGATTGAGGGATCCCGAAGAGCGCCATGATCGTGTCGCCCGTGTACTTATCCACGAGCCCGCCGTGCGATTCCACTATCGCGGCGGTCTTCTCGCACGCGAAGCGCAGAAGCCCGGCCGTCTCCTCGGGATCGAGTCCCGCCGCGGCGCGGGTGAGCCCCTTGAGGTCGGAGAACAGGACGGTGATGACGCGTCGCTGTTCGGGCGTTGCGAGTATCCGCAGGCCAGGCGCAGCGGGCGGAGTGTCGGGCGTGGCTGGGGGAGCTCCCGCGCGCGTCAGGGCCGGTGCGGGAGCGGCCGGTGCCAGCCGCGCCGCGCACTGGCAGCAGAACTTCGCATCGTTCGGGTTGTCGGCGTTGCAGACGGCGCAGCGCATCCTTCGAAATCTCCGATGGGACCGGCAAGCGGCGGCCGGCGTGGGGCGGCTTTCTGACGCGTCCGTATGCGGATTATATCAGCACGGGCCGGGAAATGCGAACTATTGAGGCCGGCCGGGGGTCGGAGATTTCGCCACAGAGGCACGGAGACACAGAGAAACCTTGTAAATCCGATTCGATCGCAAGTCCGGGCAATCCGTACTACATCCGATAAAACTTTGTTCTTTGGACGATATTTGTTCACCGCAAAGAACGCAAAGCGCGCAAAGCGCGAGAGTCCATTGCAGGGCCAAGTTCTTCCTGCTTTGCGCTCTTTGCGTGCTTTGCGGTTGATTTGGCTGCGGCTACGCTGCGCAAGGTAGTCTGTGCAATTTGTGGATACCTAACAGTGTCTTTGCCGACCGGCCCGCCTCGGCTTCCCCCAAATTCTTGACAGGCCGCCTGCCTTCAGGTAACATCGGTTTCAGATCCCGGCTGTTTCGCCGGGGGGATTCGGAATCGATTTCCTGGGAGAAAACGCATGAAGGTCTACATCTCGGCCGATCTGGAGGGCGTGTGCGGAGTCGTGCACCGCGATCAGACCGGAGAAGAAGGGAAAGACTACGAGAAGGTGCGTCGGTGGATGACCGCTGAGGTGAACTCCGCGATCGAGGGCGCGCTTGCGGCCGGGGCGCGCAAGATCCTCGTGAACGACTCGCACGGCGACATGCGTAACATCCTGCCGGACGAACTCCACCCCAAGGCGCTGCTCATCTCGGGCAGCCTGAAGCCGCTGTCGATGATGGAAGGGATCAGCCGCGAGTTCGACTGCGTCTTCTTCGTGGGCTACCACGCCGCCATGGGCACCCGGTCCGCCATACTCGACCACAGCTACTACGGCCAGGTCGTCTCCGAGGTGAAAGTGAACGGCCGGATGGTCGGCGAGGTCGGGCTCAACGCGCTCGTGGCCGGCGCGTTCGGTGTTCCGGTGACGCTCGTTACGGGCGACCGCGGCGCGGTGGTGCAGGCGCGCGGGCTGCTCGGCCCGATAGAGACCGTTGCGGTGAAAGAGGCCACGACCCGGTATGCCGCGCGCTCGATCCATCCCAGCGAAGCGCACAGGCTCATCCGGGATGCGGCCTCGCGTGCGGTTGCGCTGTCCGCAAGAATAAAACCGTTCCGGCTCAAGCCGCCGTTCAGGTTGACCATGCGGTTCATCAACAGCGGGATGGCCGACGGCGCCGCGATCCTCCCGCGCACGAAGCGGCTCGACGGCACGACCACCGAGTATGTCGCAAAGGACCCGATCGAGATGTTCCAGGCGATGCAGGTGTGGGTGACGCTGGGCGCGTCGACAATCCCTATCAGACGCTGATCACAACCGCTGAAAACGCTGAAAGAAGAAGGGAGTGAGTGAACCGCCGAAGGCGCTGAAGACGCCGAAGGAAGAAGAGAATGTGGCAACTTCTGGGGCGCTGAGAGAATTGTAGAAACTGAAGACCCGTGAAAAGGGTTTGGAGTCTTGGAGGTGTCGCCGGCTCAGTCGGCAATCCGTTTTTTCTGCGTTGGCCTTGTCAGCGCGGCGCTTGCGGCGGATGTCTGCTCCGCGGCCAAGTCGCATCTTGGTTCCTTTTTGGCGAACTGATTTCCTTCTATTTCTGCCGCGCCTTCCGTTCCTTCTGTTCCTTCAGTTCTTCGGTGTCTTCAGCGTCTTCGGTGGTTCTTGTTCTTCTGTTCCTTCAGCGGTGGCTGCGGTTCCGCCTCTTCCACGATGAAGTGCAACGCATGCGCATCTGATCTCCCGCCGGGCGCGCGATTCTGCCCGCAGTGTTCCGCGCCGACCGGCGGCGGTACGGACACACGCCGTATTACGGTCCTCTTGCCCGAAGAGCGAAGAATCGTCACCGTCCTCTTCTCCGACCTCAAGGGGTTCACGAGCGTCGCCGAAAAAAAAGACCCGGAGGAGCTCGGCGAGATCATCGCGGGGCTCTTTGCGCGGTTCGCCCGGGTAATCGAGGCATGCGGCGGGTCGGTCGACAAGTACATCGGCGACGCGGTCATGGCGCTCTTCGGCGCGCCGGTCGCACACGAGGACGACCCGGTGCGCGCAATGAACTGCGCGCTCCTGCTCCACTCGGAACTGGCCGGGTTCAACCAGGAACGCGGGATGTCGCTCCGCATGAGGATCGGCATCAACACGGGCGAGGTGGTGTGGGGCGATATCGTCGGCGGCGCGCGGACGGTCATGGGCGATGCAGTGAATGTCGCACAACACCTCGAGGGGCTCGCGGCGCCGGGGACGGTCGTTGTCGGGCCGCAAACCCGGAAGCTCGCCGCCGGTGCGTTCCGGTTCAGAGGGCTTGCCCCGACCCAGCCCAAAGGATGCACTGAACCCATCCAGCCGTTCGAGGTCGAGTCCAGGCTCGACATAGCCCCGGAATTCCACGAACGGCACGGGCCGCCGTCGGCGCTCGTGGGAAGGCAGCGTGAGCTCGATGCGCTGATGAATGCCTACGAAACCGTGCGCAGTGCGAGTCGTCCCCGTATGATCCTCCTGCTCGGCGAGGCCGGGGTCGGCAAGAGCAGGCTCCTGTACGAGTTTCGCGAGGCAGTCGCGCGTTCGGCGGTGCGACCGACCGTGGCTGCGGAACGGTGCGTACCCTACGGCGGCTCCCGGTTCCACCCGCTCGCCCAGGCGCTGAAAAAGCTGCACGCGGGCGGCGATGCGAACCACGGCATCGAAGGCCCGGCGAAGCCCGAGCCTGCCCGCGGTCCCGAGCCGCACGCGGGTGGAGGCGAGGCAGCGGAAAAGACGCGCGAGATCCGGTTCCTGCGCGCATTGACGCGGGAATTGAGCGGCCTGCCGGGCCATACCGAGACGGACCGCGAGAATTTCGCGCACCTCCTGGGCATCGGGATCGCCGGCTTCGAGTTCCCCGACGCGCGCGTCATGTCGCTGGACGGCGCGCATTTCCATGACGGATTGAAGGTGGCCTTCCGGATCTGGATGGAGGCCGTCTGCGCCCGCGGGCCGTTCCTGTTCATCATCGAGGATTTTCACTGGGCCGATCGCGAAACGCTTGGACTGCTCCGCGATACAATATCGCGCTTGCGCGACATCCCGCTCATGATCGTCTGCGTCGGCAGGGAAGAGGGGCTGGTCCGCGAATGGGCGCGGGCAATGGTCCCGCCCGCCTCCTACGTGGCCGGGGCCGGACCGGGTGCGGCCGGTGGAAAAGCGACGCGGTTCGCGCGCGCGGACGAGGCGAGGTTTCTCGAACACACTTCCATCATCCGGCTGGGGCCGCTGCCTGACGCGGCGGTCTCCGAGCTCGTCTTCGGACTCCTTGCGTGCCGCAACATCACACGCGAACTCGAAGAGTTCGTCGCCGGCAAGTCGGCTGGCAACCCGTACTACGCGGCCGAGCTCGTGAGGTATCTGATCGAATCGGACTGCCTCGTCCATGCCGCGGACGGTGGGGACGGTGGAACCGCGACCTGCTCGCTGAAGAAGAGCGAACGGACGAAGAACCTGCCCGAGACGCTGAACGGGCTGCTTGTCGCGCGTATCGACGCGCTCGGCCCGGCCGTCGCCGGCATCCTGTCCGCCGCATCGGTGGCGGGCGGCACGTTCTGGCAGGGGCTTGTCGAAGCGATGGTCGGCCGGCCCGTCGCGAAGGAGCTTGCGGAGGCAGCGGACCGCGAGTTGGTCCTGCCCCGAGCGGCGACGGATATCCCCGGCGAGGTCGAGTTCACGTTCAAACACACGCTGCTGCGCGATGCCGCGTACGGTCGGCTCACAAGGCGCGTGCGGCGCGGTTTTCACAAGTCGGCCGCAGGCTGGTTCCGGGCGCGCGAGCCCGCCTGGAGCAAGGCCCGCCTGCTGGCGCTCGAGGCCGTGCACTGGAAGATGGCCGACCAGCCCGCGCGGGCCGTCCGCGCATGGCTGCAGGCCTCAGAGAAGGCGAGCGGATGGTCGCTCCCGGAGACTGATGAATACCTGTCCGCCGCGATTGACACCGCATCCCGGGCGGGACTCATGCCGACGGCGGCGGAGCCTGAGGCTTCGCGGGAATCGGGAAGAGAACCCGTCCGCCGCGGCGCGACGACGAGCAAAATCGTCGCCGATTTTCCGTCCCTGTTCGAGAAGCGCGCGCGGACCAGGCTCAGGCTCGGGCGGCTCGCGGACGCGAAGGCCGATGCGCAGGCGCTCCTCGCACAGGCCGAAGGGCCTGTGGCCAGGGCGCATGCGTCGCGGTTGATCGCGGAGGTGGACGCGCTCCAGGGCGACGTGCGATCCGCAGAGCGCCGGTACGAGGAGGCGCTTGACCTGCTCAAGGGTGAAGAGCCGCTGGAGACCGCGGATATTCTCTGCGCGCAGTCCGAGCTGCTGGGGAATGTCCGATCGAGGTTCGATGAGGCGGCGGTGCTGGCGGAGAAGGCAATGAAGATCGCTACGGATCGGATTGGATCCGTGACGGACGCGGAGCAGGCGGAGAACATTGTCGTCAAGTGCAAGAGCGCGCTCGGCCTGCAGGCCGTCAGGCGCGGCAGGCTCGACACAGCGGAACCGTTGCTCCGCGAAGTGCTGGCGTATCGTGAGAAGAGGAACGACAGGCGGGCCGTCGCCATCGCCTGCGGGAACCTCGGTCTCGTCTATGAAGATACGGGTAGGTTCGATCTCGCACTCGAGCTTTTCCAGCGCCAGCTCGCAATCTGCGAGGAGATCGGATACCGGCGCGGGATCGGGCTTGCCTGCGGGAACATCGGACAGGTGTTCTCTCACAGAGGAGAGACCGCCCGCGTCCTGGAGTACAACAACCGCTTCCTCGCGATCGCGGAGGAGATGGGCGATATGCAGGCGATCGCCGCCGCGTCGGGCCGACTCGGCCACGAGTATTCTGCAAGGGGAGAGTACGACAGGGCGCTTGAATTCTACGAGAGACAGCTCGCCGCCAGCGAATCGCTGGATGACGAGCGCGGCGTCGGTATCGCGGTCTCGAATATCGGTAACCTGTTGTTCGCTCGAGGAGAACTCTCCAGGGCGATGGACTTCTTCAAGAAGAACATCGCGATCCGCGAGAAGATCGGCGATACGCTCGGGCTCGCCATCGGCTTCTGCAACATAGGTAACGTGTACGACAGGAAGGGCGAGCTCGACAAAGCGCTGGAATGCCAGCAGAAATATCTGGAGCTGAGCGAACAGATCAAGTACCGGCGCGGCGTCGGTATCGCGTGCGGCAATATCGGCATGATATTCTGCACCAGGGGCGAAATCGAAAAGGCGCTCGAGTATTGCGACCGGAACATCTCGATCGCCGAGGAGTCCGGCTACCGAACCGGCGTGGCGGAGGCGGCGTTTAACCTGGCGGCGGTCAATCTTCTCAAAGGTGACCTTGATCGTGCGCTGGAGTTCCAGCAGCGGGCGTATTGTGTCTGCAGCGAGGTGGGTCTTGCCGCGTTGAAGACGAGCCTCGATCTTCTCCTGTCCGAGATCAGACGCGAACAGGGCGCGCTTGACGACGCGGTCGCCGGCGCGCGTGGAGCGCTGACGGAGTTCCGTCGGATGGGGCTGCGGGAATCGGAGGCGAGCGCGGCGCTGTCGCTGACGACTACGCTTCTCGCGGCCGGGAAGGTGGTCGAGGCCCGCGCAAGCCTTGACGGGGCGGAGAAGCTGTGTGAACGCGCGGACTGGCGCGATGCCCGCGACAGGCTTGCGTTCCTGCGGGTGCGCGTCCTGACGGAGGAGGCGAAGAAACGCCGCGCGGGATCGCGGAGTGACGCCGAAGGCCCGGTGACGCGCGCGGTGGAGGAAGGGCGGAAGGCGGTGAAGATGTTGGAAGGCTCCCCGAACCCGTGGATCCGCGCGTCCGCGCTCGGCGCGCTTGCAGGCGCGCTGCGCGCGGCGAGGCAGACGGCCGAGGCGGACGAGGCCCGCCGAGCGGCGCTCGACCTCGCCGAGAACCACCGATTCGCGCTCCTTGCCCGTGCGCTCGGCGATAGCAACGACCAGTAGGACCGCCTCCAAGCAGTCCTAGCCGGGATTATTCGCGTATCCAGGGTGCGATGCGACAGACTGTCATTCCCGCGAAAGCGGGAATCCAGTGGGTCGCCAACGCGACCGAGACTGTCGGAATCCAGTCTTGTCCTCTTGCTGTTGTCTCGTTTGCTGGATTCCCGCTTTCGCGGGAATGACATTTGCGGCTTCTTCATGAATAGGCCGGGCTAGATACGTGAACCACATCGCGTTTGACAACCCCTGGCTCCTCCTCATCGTGCCGGCGGCGGCCGCGATCGCCGTGGCCGGTTCGTGGCGCGGACTCGCCGGCCAGCCGCGCCGGCGGACACGTCTTGTGCTAAGGAGCCTCGCAGCCGTTGCACTCGCCCTTGCGGCGGCTGCTCCGAGCTGGCGCATGGACAATGCCCGCGTCCGGCGCGTGCTGCTCGTCGATGTCTCCGGGAGCACGGCGGGCGAGGGCGCGAAGTCGATCGACGCGATCCTCTCATCGGCCCTCTCGGACCTGGGGCCGGAGGACGAGTTCAGCGTGATCACGTTCTCCTCCGACGTCGTGTGTGCCCGGTTCTTGTCGCCGCTTGGTCCGCACACGGTCGCCGAGGTCGCGGTGGATTGCGTTCGTGCGGTCAAGAGCAAGTCTGCGGTGAACAACGGGCCCGCGACGGACATCGGACGGGCGATGCGCGCTGCGTTGGGCGAGTTTGCGGATGGGCAGGGCACTCGGCAGATTATGCTGGTGACAGACGGACTCGACACGGTCGGCGACGCGCTCGAGGCCGCGCGTGCTGTGGCCGCCCAACGAGCAGAACTCTACGTCGCTCCGCTGTCGGCCGAGCCGCGGGACGTGAGAATATCGAGAGTCTCCGCGCCGCCGTTCGTCGACGAAGGACGAGGGTTCGTCGTTTCCGTGTACGTGACGGGCACGGCGAGCGGCCAGGTCAAAGTTTCGCTGAGCGAGTCGGGCAGCATCGTGGAAGAACGCGAGGTTTCGGTGCTCCGCCGAGCGGAAACGACCGTCACGTTCCATCGTCCGCCGCTCGACTCGTCTTTTGTGCGGTTCACCGTCGGTGTCGCTCCGGCCGACCCCAACGTTTCGCCCGGTTCCGCGCTTGGCGCCGGCCCGGCGGATTCGATCGGACAGAACAACTCCGTCGCGTTCACAGTCTTCCGCGGCGAGAAGACGCGTGTTTTGTTTTTGCGCGACGAACGGGACCCGAAATCGGCCTTTGAAGGGCTTCTCGAAGCGGCTGGTGGCTTCCATCCTGTTCCGGTGGGGAGGCCCGGTCGCGGCCGCGGCATCGCCGTGGAGGCAGTCGCCGGACGGGCGGTCATCGTTGTCGACTCGATGTCCGCCGTGGAGCTGGGCGTCGACACCATGCGCGCGCTCGAGGAACTGTGCAAGGACGGCTCCGTCGGCCTGCTCGTCCTCGGCGGGCCGGCAGGCTTCGGTGCGGGCGGATTCTCGGGCACGATCCTGGAGAAAGCGATGCCGGTATTGTGCGATCCGGGCTCGGACATCGCGCTCGCCCTGCTGCTCGACGCCTCCGGCAGCATGGACGTCCGCGTGGACGTGGAGGAGGCGGAGGCGCCGGACAGGACGGGCGACAAACGGAAGAAATTCGCGGTCGCGGTCGACGCAGTCGCGGAAACGTTGACGCTGCTCGGCGGGGGCGACATCCTGATGGTCACCGCGTTCTCCGGCACGCCGCGGCTCGTGTACGGCCCCGCGCCGATCAAAGACGCCACGGGTCTGCGCAAGGCCCTCGCAGAGCTAACCCCGTCCGGCCCGACGCGGTTGGCCCCGCCGCTCCGGGAGGCCGTCGGCACGCTGAAGTCGCAGTCGAAACGAAAACGGCATATCATGCTCGTCTCGGACGGCGAGACGGTCGAGGCGGAGTCCGAGCTTGCCGGCGTGGCGAAGGAGGCGCGCGCGGCGGGGATCACGGTGACCACGCTCGGGATCGGCGGCAAGCCGAACGAGAAGGTGCTGCAGGCGCTGACCTCGCAAGGCGAGAACGGCCGGTATGTCCGGGTGAAATCGATGTCGCTCCTTGCGGACTCGCTGCGTGAGGTCATCGCCCGAGAGAAGGAATACGTTCGCGAGTCCGAGACGCCGGTCAATTTGCTCGCCTCGTCACAGGCAGTTGCGGGCCTCTCGAAGGCACCGCCCGCGCGCGGCCACAACCGGGTGCGCGCGAAGGACGGCGCGATCGTCCACGCAACCTTGGAAAAGGGTGAGGGCAGCGAGTCCCCTCTCCCTTTGGGAGAGGGTCAGGGTGAGGGAGTAGATTTCCCGCTCCTCGCCACCCGGCAATATGGGCTCGGAAAGTGCGGCGCGTTCATGTCGTCATTCGATGCCGGCTGGCTCGAGGCGTGGAAGGGGTGGATGGATGTCGGCGCTTTTGCCGTGCGGATGATCGACGCGGTGACGCCCGACGTTGCCGGCGGCGGGGCGCGACTGCGGGTGTGGGGCGAGGTGAGGGGAGGGAAGTGCGTCGTCTTTGCCGATGCGAACAACCTTGCTGGCGAGGCGGGCAAGAGCAAGTACGCGCTGCGACCGGAGGCGTTCGTGCATACAAACCGAGGTCGCGTCGGGCCGTTTCCGATGAGCCAGACTGCGCCCGGCGTGTACGAGGCGGCCCTTGGTGGGGAAGGGGAAGGCGGCGGCAGGGCGTATGGTCTTCTCGGGGATGCGGGGAGCTATCCGGTGACTGTCGCCGAGCGATCAACGACTGAGCGGCCCGTCGCGGAATCGATCTGTGGAACGGGTTCGATCTTTGTGCCGTTCGGCGCGGAGTGGCAGGTGGTGGGGAACAGCGAGGCGCGTCAACGCGAGCTCGCCGATGCGGCGGGCGGGGAGCTCGTATCTCTGGTGTCCCTTCGGCTGCCTTCGGCGGGTTCCGGTGCGACAAGCGCGGGCGTATCGCGCGGGTCCGGTCGGGACTCGATTTTGCTCCTGTCTTTCCTGGCCATCGCAGGGCTGGTCTTTGTTTTCGCGGAGCTGGCGGTGGCGGCGACGGCCGGTGTGCGCGGTCGACGTGCGCTGTAGGCGGCAGCGCCCGCGGCCGGTTTTGGAGTGCGCCGGCTGGGCGGAGTTCATGGAGTGCGCCGGCAGAGCGGAGCTTGTGGAGTGCGCCGGCAGAGCGGAGCGGCGACGGCGCTTTTGCCTGCGGCAGCGTAGAAATTCGACCCTGCCCATGGCAGGGGTCGTTGGGTGAACGAGCTGCCATGCACCGCAAGAACTGCTGCCACGGGCAGCAGGGACCGCCGCCATGGGCGGCGTAGAAAAGCGGCGTCGCGCCTGCGGGCTTGCCGCCGCGCTCCAAATGTTGCGGCTGCGTACCCGGCTGCAAAGCCTCGTGAATAGTCCCCAATTCCCGGAGCGCTATTTCTTCACGAATCCGTGCTTCACCAGGAGCAGGTCCTCGTCCTGGATCAGGCCGATGCCCGGGGCGTGTATCTTGAACTCCTTCTCCTTGTCCAGCGGGTTCTCCTCCTGACACATCAGGCAGCCCGAGAACGTGCCCGCCGGAGTGTCAAGGATCGTGTTCATGCTGACTATCTGAGCCCTGTCCATCGCCACGTCCGGGGCGACCTCCTGGTAGTACCGGGCGCCGATGAGCGGTTCTCCCGGCATCATCATCCCCGCGCGCGCGTTCTTCTCGCCGGCCAGCCAGGCGCCCTCGTGCGCGATCACCTTGCCGTCCTTGTATATGTCCACCTCCTCGCCGAAGTAGAAGACGCTCTTCGTCTCCTTGCAGATGGCGAAGAAGTTCCTCGATATCTCAATGAGCTCGCCGTCGACGCTCTCCCTTTCTTCCACCACCCGCGTCTCCACCTTTCCGATCTTCTTCGTCTCGTCGAGCACCGTGATCTCGAGCTTGACCGTGTGCTCGCCTTCTTTCCCCTCCAGGACGAGCTGATAGCCCGGTTCGAGGATGAAGAACCTGTTCCTGCCCGTCGAGGACAGCTCCCGGTTCTCGAGGTCGAAAGAGTCCTGGAACTCCAATGCCTTCTCGGCGGCGGCGTCCTTCTCTTTCTTGGTGCGCTTCACGCCTTCGAACGTCTTTCTCAGCACCGTGCCCTCGGAGTCGAAGAGCACGTCGAACTCCTTGTTGTCTACGACCATTTCAATCTCGTAGACGGTATCTTCTCCTTGCTTGAACACCCCGATGTCGACCAGCTTGCCGTCGCCGACTTCCGTCAGTACGGCCTCCTTTACCTTCTCCGGCACCTCATCGATGGAGACTTTCTTCTCACCTTCCTGTGCGGAAACAGGGAAGAACGAGAGCGCGAGCACGGCAATGCCCGCAACAACAACCAGCCACCTCAGTCTTCGCGCCATGACACACCTCCAAAAGTCGGCCGACCCGTCACCACTGGGACAGGCAGCTACACCGTCACCCGCGCGCCGCAGTTGGCACAGACGACAGAACCGCCCAGGAGTGACTGTGAGACGTTCATTATGGCGCCGCACGCGCTGCACGAGACGGCGACCCTCTGCGACTCGACGGCGCCCGGGCCATCGAACAGGTCAGGCCGGAGTTTCTTGACGTTCCAGATCGCTTCCTGCACGTCCGCAAGGATTTCGAGTACTTCTTTCTTCGAGGCGGAGCAGCCGGCGACATTCACGTAGTGATTGCCGCCCAGGCTCACTTCCATGAAACCGCCGTCCTCGATGCGGTGCCTCAGCAGTTCGCGGTACCGTACGACGCCGCTCCCGGCGCTCTTTCCGGACCAGTCGTTGTGGTAGTAGACACCCTCGAGCCCCACGAGGAGGCCGTCCGTCGCCGAACCTAGAACGGTACAGTCCAGCAGCGCCAGGACGCGCTCCGCGCTGGGAACGCCGCACGATTTCAGCGCGGCCGCGAGCTTCTTGGGCGGGATGTCGGGCGCGACATGGAAACCTGCCGTCGTCAAATGACGGCGCAGCGCGGTCAGAAGCTCTCGTTCCAGATCGGTGTGCATAGCGGAAGCAGAATCGGAAGTCATGATGCCCGGCGATACCTCCGTTACCTTGCCGCGCGTCGCCTATTTCTCCCCACCGAGCGATTGCTCCTCGACGGTGACGAACCCGTCCTTGTCCTTATCGAGGTGCGGGAATATCTTCGCCCAGTCGCCGGTCGCCTCTTCCTTCGAAATCTTGTTGTCGCCGTCCTTGTCGAGCAGCTTGATGAGCCGGTGCGCGGACGCTTCATCGTTCTTGACCTGCGCATCCGCAGTCTTCGCCGCAACGTCGGCGGGCGAATCGCCTTCGAGCGACAGCGTGCGCGTCGTCCCGAACTCCGGGTCCGCACTCCTGCCTTCGAGGATCGACGTCATGAACTCAACCGCCGTCTTCGTTACAGGGTCCGTCGGCCGGCCGAACTCCGAGAGTATCGACGTGTGTGTCCGGAACGGGGCCTCGTACGCCTCCGCCCGCACGCCAACGCTGCGCAGGAGCTCGCCCATCGAATGGTCGCGCATCTCCTTCCACGGCCGGCCGGGCGGGGTCGTCTGCGCGTAAACGAGCATGAAGGTCGGGATGCCCTTGCCCCTCGCCACGTGCCGGTACGGCGAGGCGTCCCGCAAGACGTCGAGCGATGTGCCGAACGCTTTTTCGAAACACGCCTCGGATTCCTCAGATACCGGCGCGGTCCAGCCCGCCGGCGGCTCGAGGTCGTGCGCCGCAGTGTCGAGCGAGATGACGCCCCTGATGATCGCGAGGTCCTTCCCCTCCGCTTTCAACCGCCGGTCGTCCGTCGCGACGAGGCAGGCGAGCTGCGCGCCCGCGGAATGGCCGACGAGGAATATCTTCTCCGAGTCGCCGCCGTACTCCTCAACGCGGTTGTGCAGCCAGGCGAGCGCCTTTGCGACGTCCTCAACGTGCGCGGGATGCTTCGCCGCCGGTGAGAGGCGATAATTAATGCTGACGACTACATAGCCCTTCGAGGTAAAGTAACGCGGGATCTGGAGCCCGAAATCGGTCCGGCCGCCCTTGTCGCCGCCAACCCAGCCGCCGCCATGGATGAAAACGAGCACGGGACAGTCCGAGGCCTTGTTCGGCGCATAAATGTCGAGGCTCTGCAGCGCCTTGTCTACGCCTTCCGTCTCCGCGTACCGGAGGTCCATGTACTTCACGGTCTGCGCCGAGTCGTCCGAGGTCTCTTGCGGCTTTTCGGGCACGACATCGGTCTTCTTCTGGATGTGGCTCTTGAACTCCTCGAACGTTACATACCCATCGCCGTCGGCATCGACCTCTTTGAAGGTCCCCTTGGCGCGGAACTCCTCGGGCGAGAGTTTGCCGTCGCCGTCGGTGTCGGCCTTGTTGAACCGCGACGCGAGCGGGCCCTGGCCCGGCTGCTTCTCCTCCTGCGCCGGCACGACTGCGCTGAACCAGAGGATCACAAACAGAGTAGTAGCGAGACTCATAACGGCTTTCATCGGCGCCTCCTGCCATGCTATCCACTGAAAATGTGCCTCTTTGGAGCAGGTCTTCTGCCACAGAGTCACAGAGGCACAGAGAAACCTGCGGGGCGTCAGCGTTCCCTTTGAGACTATTCTCTGTGTCTCTGTGCCTCTGTGGCCGTTTGGCCGGCACGGATGCCGGCGCTCCTTTCGCGCCCATGGTCTTCTTCGAGGTCGCTCCCCTCGGCTGCGGCGGTTGCGAGCGCGTCGCAGCGCTCGTTCTCGTCGACCCCCGCGTGGCCCGGGACCCATTTGAACTCGACGTCGTGCGTCTCGCAGAGTACGAGGAGCCGTTCCCAGAGATCGGGATTGAGCGCCCGCTCCTTCTTGTTCCTCATCCAGCCTTTCGCCCGCCAGCGGCTGGCCCAGCCCTGGGTGATGGCGTCCGCGAGATAGCGCGAATCCGTATGAAGAACGACCTTGCACGACCGCTTGAGCGCTTCAAGGCCCGCGATCGCCGCGCGCAGCTCCATGCGGTTGTTGGTCGTGTCGCGGAACCCGCGCGAAAGCTCCTTGCGGTGTTTGCCCGAAAGCAGGACGACCCCGTACCCGCCGGGGCCCGGGTTGCCCAGGCACGCGCCGTCAGTGAAGATCACAACGCGCTTCGCTTCGGATTTCCGCTGCGTCATGATCGCCTTGCTGCCTTCCCGGCTATTTCCCAGTCCCTGTCTGTCATTCAAGGAGAACAGGGACTTGACGAGACTAGAAGTGGACTCCGTGCGGCCTCTTTTCATCGAGTCGACCTTTCAATCCATTCGGATCGAGTCGGGGTCGCTCCCTGACCGTCGCGGCTCGGATTGGCCGTCGGATGGTCTCTCGCGCACGGATTCGATCCGTCCTCCGTGTCTCGGTGGCGATTCTCCTTCAGCGAAGAGCCGACAGTTTGTAGTGGCGCCGTCAGGCGCTCGATTGGACAACGCCTTACGGCG
>JAVHLO010000079.1 GCA_031082105.1 Planctomycetota bacterium | reverse complement strand
CCACCGCAGCGGATCCGCCTGCGGCGGAAACCGAGTTCGGAATGACAGGCTGTCGGGCTTTTCGCTTGGTCTCAGCGGTCAAGAAGCCCGGCTGAAGCCGGCTCTTCTTCATGAAGAACACTGCCTGTCCACCACCACCTGAAGGTGGTGGCAAACAAGGTGCCGGCTCGAAGCCGGCAGACTGCGCTCCATGGCCGTTCTCTGGATAGGTGTACATGTAGACTGGCCGACACCGCGTGCGAATTCCGGTTTGACGGAACGTTCTCGTCGTTCTTGATTCAGGAGATGCCTGACAATGAAGACGCTTACAAAGGCGCTGCTTCTCATCCTCGTCCTCGGGGTCGGCGGGCTCATCGTGTACCGCGTCGCGCGGATCATCCGGGAGAAGCAGGCCAGGGCCGCCCAGGCTGAAATCAAGGAGCACGCGATCGCGGTGACCGTGGAAACCGTTACGCGCGGGCTCATCGAGGAGACCGTGACCCTCACGGGCGAGGTCGCGCCCAGATCCAGGATCGACGTGGTCCCGAAGGTCAGCGGGCAGATACTGCGCCTTTTCGTGGCCGAAGGCGACGTCGTGAAAAAGGGCGACACCGTCATCGCCGAGATCGACCACGAACAGGTGGATATGCAGGTATTGCAGGCGCTCGCAAGCGTCGAGATGGCCGGGGCCCAGGTCAGGCAGGCCAAATCGAACTTCGAGAATCTCGACAACGATCTCAAGCGGATGGAGTCGCTTTTCGCGGAAGGCTCGGTGACGCAGCGTCAGCTCGACCAGGCGCGGACTGCGCACATCGCCGCCGCCGCGCAGAAGGAGGTGGCGGAGGCCCAGACGAAGGTTGCCGCCGCGGGACTCGACCAGGCGAAGCTGCTGCAGAAGGAACATATGGTCCTCGCGCCGATAGACGGTTCCGTGTCCAGAAAATACATGGAGACCGGCGACATGGCCGCCCCGACAAGGCCCGTGGTGTCGCTTGACGAAGCGGGGAGCATCAAGATAGTCATCCACGTCCCGGAACAGTGCGTCCGCCTCCTGGAGGAGAAGAAGACCGAGGCGCTTGTCACCGTCGGCAAGGGTAACCCGATACCCTCGGTCGTCGACAAGGTGTTCCCGATCGTCTCTCCGCAATCGCGGACGGTCGAGGTGGAACTGCTCTTCGCCCCGGAAAAAAGCGCCGGCAACCAACCAGGCGCACGCGAACCGTCGGAATCCGCACTGGCACAGGCCTCAGGCCTCAAGCCGGGCGCGTTCGTCAAGGTGAGGCTCTGCCTGGCCGGCAAGGCGGGCGCGCTCATCGCGCCCTGGGACGCACTGGGCAGGGCCGGCGAGGAATACCACGCGTTCGTCGTCGGCAAGGACGGCCGCGTCTCGAAGAAGGCCGTGAAGATCGGCATCGTAGACGGGAACAAGGTCGAGGTGCTCGAAGGGCTGAACGAGGGCGATAGGATCGTCTCCAGCGGCACCGTCGTCCTGCGTGACGGAGCGCTGGTTGAAGTGAAAAAGCCGTAGATTTCGGATTGCGGAATGCGGATTTCGGATTTTTCGAATCTCTTTCCCGTTGCCATTCCACAATCCGCAATCCGAAATCGCAAATCCGAAATTGGTCGATTTGGGACACCGTCTCATGAAGCTCCCCGAAATCGGAGTGAGGCAGCCGGTATTCACGACGATGATGTACACGGCCGTGCTCGTGCTCGGGATCGTCTCCTTCTCGTACCTCCCGCTCGACCTGCTGCCCGAGATCGAGATGCCGGCGATCTCCGTCATCACGACCTACCCGGGCGCGGCGGCCAAGGACGTCGAGATAAGCGTGACGAAGATCATCGAGAACGATCTCGGGATCGTGGGGAACCTCGATGAGATCATGTCGACCTCGAGCGAGGGGCTGTCCACTGTGACCTGCAAGTTCAAGTGGGGAACGAGCCTCGACGAGGCGTCGAACGAGATCCGCGACCGGCTCGAGTTCTCCAAGCGCCGTCTGCCGGAAGACATCGTCGACCCGATCATCTTCAAGTTCAACACGGCCATGTTCCCGATCCTCGGGTTCGGCGTCACTGCCGGCGAGAGCTGGGGCAGGCTCGTGGATATCGCCAAGGACCAGATCGCGGACGAGCTTGCCAGCGTCACGGGTGTCGGCGCGGTGATGGTCATCGGCGGCCGGCAGAGGCAGTTCAATGTGAAGCTCGACCGGCAGAAACTGGAGGCGTACGGGATCACGGTGCAGCAGGTCGAGGCCGCGATCCGCGGCGAAAACTACATGGAGCCCGCCGGCAACCTCAAGATCGGTAAGCTCGACTACATCCTGCGCATCCCGGGCGAGTACGTCCGCGCCCGCGAAATAGGCAACACGGTCGTGAAAAAGTCGCGCGGCGCACTGGTCTACCTGAAGGACCTCGCCGAAATCGAGGACGGGTTCGAAGAGCAGACTCTATTCGTCGAAGTCGACGGACGGAAGAGCCTGATGGTCATCGTCCAGAAGCGGTCCGGTGAGAACACCGTGGCGGTGATAGAGTCGGTTCGGAAGCGGCTGAAAGAGATCGGACCTTCTCTTCCTGAGGACGTGACCGTGGCCGAGATATTCAGCAACGCGGACTTGATCAACCAGTCGATAGACAACCTGAAAGGCTCCGTCGTCGGCGGTGGCATCCTCGTCGTCCTCGTCACGTTCCTCTTCCTGAGGCGCGTCAGAACCAGCTTGATCATTGTGCTGACGATACCCTTCTCCCTCATCATCACGTTCATCGCGATGTACGTCTTCAACTTCACTATCAACATGATGTCGCTCGCCGCGCTTGCGCTCGCCATCGGCATGGTCGTCGACAACGGGATAGTCGTGCTTGACAACATCTCGCGCTGGGTGGACGCTGGAAAAGATCCCGCCACCGCCGCGATCGGCGGCGCGTCCGAGGTCGGGCTGGCCATTTCGGCGTCCACGTTCACAACCGTTGTGGTTTTCCTTCCGCTGATATTCGTGAAGGGAATCACCGGCATAATATTCACACAGTTGGGATCGCTCATCTCGATTGCGCTGCTCGCCTCGCTCTTCACCGCGATATCCTTTACGCCCATGCTCTGTTCGCGGTTGCTGGGTCGCAGCAAGGAACCCGGCAGGTTCTACGTCGCCGGCGAGCGGTACATCGGCGCTCTTGAACAGTCCTATCGCGGATCACTCGCCTTCGCCCTGAGACACAAGACCGTGGTGATCGTTCTCACCATCGTCCTCTTCGCCGGCTCCATTGCGCTCATCCCGTTCATCGGGACGGAGTTTTTCCCCGAGGAGGACACGGGCGATCTGCAGATAACGATTGAAACACAGGTTGGGACGCGTGTGGAGGAGACGTTCCGTGTCGCCAAGGACGTGATGGAAATATTCAAACGCCAGGCGAGCAAAGAGATGTACAGGACGTTCATCCGCTCGGGCACCATGCGGCAGGGGGTCGGTTTCGGGTTCAAGCAGGGCTCGTACATCGGGCTGTGCGGCGCAAAGCTGAAGAAGAAGGCGCAGCGCGCGCGGACCACCAAGGAGGTCGCCTACGACATCGAAAAATACCTGAAGGACGTGCCCGGGATCGTCAAGGTGAAGATCGACCCGGGCAACCCGATGTCGGCAATGCTCCTCGGCGGCGGAAAGCCGTTCTGCATCGAGATACTGGGCAACGACCTCGCGGTGACGGACGCGCTCGCCGCGCAGCTTCGCGACATCGTTGCGCGCGTCCCGGGCGCGGTGAACGTCACCATCAGCCGCGATGTGGGCAAGCCGGAGATCGTCGTCATCCCGGACAAGGAGAAGGCCGCCACCTTCGGCATATCGACTCTTCAAATAGCGCAGACGCTTCGTACGTATTTCTACGGCAGAGAAACGACGCAGTTCAGAGAGGCCGGAAACGAATACGACATCTTCGTCCAGCTCGACGAGAGCTACAGGGGCTCGCTCCAGGACCTCAAGGATGCCCACGTCGTGTCGCCGTTGACGGGCGAGAGCGTGCCGATATCGGCGATCGCCGAGGTGAAGCTCGACACGGGCTACATCGACATGGAACGCAAGAACCAGCGCCGGCGCGTAAAGGTCGAGGCCGACACGCACGGGCGTTCGCTCGGCGAGATAACCACGGATGTGGAAGCGGCAATGAAGACCGTCGCCGTCCCGCCCGGCGTCACCGTCCAGTTCGGCGGGATGGTCGTCGAGCAGCGGAAGGCCTTCAGCGACATCTTCATACTGCTGGCGCTCGGGATCGCGCTCGTCTACATGGTGATGGCCTCGCAGTTCGAGTCGTTCCTGCAACCGTTCATCATCATGTTCACGGTGCCGTTCGCGCTTGTGGGCGTCGTGTTCGCCCTTCTGCTGGGCGGATTCACGGTGAGCGTTGCATCGCTGATCGGGTTCGTCATGCTGGTGGGAATCGTGGTCAACAACGGGATCATCCTGATCGATGCGATAAACCGGCGGCGCGCGGTGGGAGAGGCGGCCGACGAGGCGATCCTGACGGCCTCGATGCGCAGGCTTCGGCCGATCCTGATAACGAACCTGACGACCATCTTCGGCATGCTGCCGCTGGCCATCAGCACCGGCGAGGGATCTGAGGTGTGGGGGCCGATCGGGTCGACGGTCATCGGCGGGCTGTTCGTGTCCATGATGGTTACGCTGATCCTGATCCCGGTCGTCTACAGGATGCTCGCGGCGAGGAAAGAGCCAGTGGGCAGTAGGCAGTAGGCAGGAGGCGTCCTTGACGCTCCTGGCCCGCGTCATTTACGAACGTGGCGACATGCCGCTCGAGTTCGTAGTGACGCCGTAAGGCGTTGTCCAATCGAGCGCCTGACGGCGCCACTACAGACTGTCGGTCTTCGCCGAAGGAGATGCCCCGACGCATCGGGGCATGACAGCGACTTGAATTTCTGAATGAGCCGGGCTTGCGGATTGGCGGTTTCTTGCCCGCCCGGAGCGATTTGCCGACAAAGGGCCGTTCTCACAGTATGGAGGCTTTGACATGAAACGCGTAGTAGTCTGTTCCTTGGCCGGGGTATTGCTTGCCCTTGCAGCGGTTATCTGTCCCGGGTTCTTTGTCTTCGCCGAGGAACCTCAGGCAGGCGGCGAGAAACCGATCGACACCATCACGGGCAAGGAGCTGATGGATCACATCGGCTTCCTGGCCTCGGACGAGCTCGCGGGCCGCGACACGCCCAGCAAGGGGCTTGACGAGGCCGCGGAATACATCGCCCGCGAATTCAAGAAGTACGGCCTGAAGCCGGCCGGAGACGACAAGACATTCTTCCAACAATTCGACGTCGAGACCGCCGCGCAGCTCGGCCGGCTGAATTCGCTCGTCGTCACGATGCCCGCAAAGGAGGAAGCCCTGGCAGGTACGCTCCAAACCAAGAGCTACGCAATGCCGGCGGACTTCGTGCCGCTGCCGTTCTCGGGGACGGGGAAGGTGGAGTTCACGGCCGAGGCGGGCGAGATGGAAGGCAACCTCGTCTTTGCCGGATACGGAATCACCGACGAGTCACGCGAGTATGACGACTATGCAGGGTTGGACGTCGATGGGAAGATCGTGCTCGTCCTGACGCACGAGCCGCAGGAGAAGGACGCGTACAGCGACTTCAGCGGCCGCAAGGCCACGAAGTGGTCCGATCCCTACGAGAAGGCGCTGAACGCCCAGGCGCACGGCGCGGCCGCGCTCATCGTTGTAACCGACCCGGTCAATCACAAGGACCTCAAACCGCCGGTCGCGAGCTGGCCGCAGTTCCAGACCGAGTTCGAGCGGATGCTCAAGACCGGGATCGACTACCTGGAGTTCATGTTCGACGAACCGAAGACCGAAAAGACCGCGAAGAAGGAGAGAAAAGCGGTGAAGATACCGGTCCTGCACGCGTCAGGCGGGTTCGCGAACGAAGTGTTCGCGGCCGCCGGCCAGAACCTCTCGAAGCTGCAGAAGAAGATCGACAAGAACTGCGAGCCGTGCTCGTTCGAATTAGAGCGCGTGGGAGTCGCACTCGAAACCGAGGTCGTCCCGGCAAAGAGCAGCCGGGTCAAGAACGTGATCGCGCTGCTGCCGGGCAGCGACCCGGAGCTGGCGGATGAATACGTGATCGTGTGCGCGCACTATGACCACATCGGCACGACGGGACCGCCGGAAGCCGGCAAGGACACGATCTCCAACGGCGCGGACGACAACGCATCTGGCACGGCAGGCGTGGTGGAGATCGCCCAGGCTTTCGCGCTTGCGCAGACGAAGCCGCAGCGCAGCTTGCTCTTCGCCGCGTGGGCCGGGGAGGAGAAGGGGTTCCTCGGCTCTATGCACTTCGCGCGGCATCCGATCGTGGAGCTGAAGGGCGTCAAGGTCGTTGTCAACCTCGACATGATCGGCCGCGGAGAGGGGAAGGAGGTGCTCGTGACGGGGACGATGCTCGACGAATCGATGCGGAAGACCGTTGAGGGCGCCGCGAAGTCGCTCGGCATAGAAATGAACTACATTCCCGTGCCGGGCGTCCTTGGTTTCCTTGCGGGCTCGGACCACGCGCCGTTCATGATGAAGGGGCTGCGCGGGCTGCATCTCTTCGCCGGGATGCACGACGATTATCACAAGGTATCCGACTCCGTCGACAAGATAGCGCCCGCGCGGGCGGAGTCGATCTCACGCCTCGCCTACCTCATCGCGGAACGGTTCGCGAATCCCGTGCAATAGGGGCGAACGGATCATTTGTCACTGGCCATTGACCATTGATCATTTTTCATTGACATTCGACGCCGATCAGAACGGTCGTGTGTGGCCCAATGCAAAATGACAAGTGGCAAGTGATCAATGACAAATGGCAGCCTAGCCCTTCCGCTTCCCCTTCTCGTGCCGATGCCGGACGTCCTCGCCAAGCACGATCGTGATGACCTCTTCGGCGATGTTGGTGGCGTGGTCGCCGATCTTCTCGAGGTTCCGCGCGATAAGTACGAGGGCCAGCGCAGGCTGTATCTGTGAGGGGTTCGCCTTCATGAACTCTATGAGGTCCCGGAATATCTTCGAGTTCAGCTCGTCCACGCCGGCGTCCAGGCCGAGCACTTGCCTGGCCAGATCCGCGTCCTTGCGGACATAGGCGTCGACGCTGTCCCACACCATCACTTCGACGCGCCTCGTCAGCGCGGAAATGTCGACCATGCTGCCGACCGGCGGGTGCTGCAGCAGGTAGTGGCCGCTTTCGCTGATGTTCACGGCCTGGTCCGCGATCCGCTCGATCTCGCTGCTGATCTTCGCGGACATGACGAGCAATCGCAGGTCGGACGCGACGGGCTGGTGCAGCGCCAGCAGCCTTATGGCGGTCTCGTCGATCTCGATGTGGAGCTCGTTCACGCGCTTTTCGAGGTTGCGCAGCTCCCCGGACAGGTTCTCGTTTCTGTCCGTCACCTCGCGGACCGCGAGTCGGAGCATCTTCTCGGCGATGCCCGCCATGTGGACGAGGCTCACCTGTAATCCGAACAGTTCGTCGTCAAAATGACGGTGAATCGGCATACAAATCCAGAATCCAAATTCGAAAACCCGAAGTGTCCAAGAAACCGCCAAATCGCCAGGAGCGCCAAGGACGCCAGGGAAACGCGAAAGAACCTCTGTTTTCCGGGCCAGAAGGCCGTCAAGGTCTTGAATTTTGTTCCGGATCCCGTGAAAAGAGGATTCTAGCCCCGCTTCTTCTCTTCATGATGGTGGCGCACGTCCTTGCCGCCGACTACGTAGATCACATCCTCGGCGATATTGGTGGCGTGGTCGCCGATCCGCTCGAGGTTGCGCGATATCAGTATCAGGGCGAGCGCGCGGTGGACCGTGTCCGGGTCCGACATCATGTAGGTTAGGAGCTCGCGGAAGATCTGGTCCTTGAACGCGTCCACCTTGTCGTCCGTTTCCAGCACCTGCCTGGCGAGCGCCGCGTCCCTACGCACGAACGAATCTAGGCCGTCCCGCACCATGCCCTCGACCACGTCCGCCATGAGCGGCGTGACGATGAGGGGTTTCAGCAGGGGGTACTGGAGCAGGAAATGCGTATTCTGGCAGATGTTCACGGCCTGGTCGGCGATCCTCTCGAGTTCGCTGCCGATCTTGGTGCTCATCACGAGGAACCGGAGGTCGCCCGCCACCGGCTGGCGCAGCGCGATAAGCTTCAGGACGGCTTCGTCGATGACGATGTTGAGCTCGTTGACGGTCTCCTCATGCCGGAACACGTCCTGGCAGTACTTCTCATCACGCTCCACGAGCGCCCTTATCGCGAGATGGGTCATCGTCTGGGCGGTGGTTCCCATCCGCACCAGCTTCTCCTTGAGCGCGTTCAGTTCGTCGTCAAAACGGCGATGCATTGCGACTGTCTCCAAGTTGCAGTTGCAGATTGTTGGACGCAACCTGCAACCCCTTACTCCGATCTATTCATGGAATTCGATTCGCTGTCATTGTTTTTCCGCGATTCGTGAGTATTCCAGGCTACCCGTATCGTCCCGTGATATACTCTTCCGTCCGCGTATCGCGCGGAGCCTCGAATATCTGGACGGTATCTCCAAACTCCACAAGATCACCCAGCAGCATGAACCCGGTCTCGTCGGAGACCCTGGCGGCCTGGTGCATATTGTGTGTGACGATCACGATCGTGTAGTTCTTCTTGAGCTCCTGCATCAACTCTTCGATCTTCTGTATCCCCGCCGGGTCGAGCGCGGAGCATGGCTCATCCATGAGCAGCACTTCGGGCTCGACGGCGACGAGCCTCGAAATGCAGAGACGCTGCTGCTGCTCCGGCGAAAGGCGGAGCGCGATGGTGTCGAGCCTGTCCTTGACCTCGTCCCAGAGCCCCGTGGCGCGAAGGCTCTTCTCGACGACCGCGGGGAGCTCCCTTCTCGACACCGTGCCGTGGATCCGCGGCCCGTAGGCAACATTCTCAAAGACCGAGATCGGGAACGGGTTTGGCCGCTGGAAGACCATCCCGGCCCGCTTGCGCAGGTTGATGAGGTCGCACTTCCTGTCGAGGAGGTTCTCCCCGTCCAGCAGCATCTCGCCCGATATCGTCCAGCCCGGGATATGGTCGTTCATCCGGTTGATCGAGCGGACCAGTGTGGACTTGCCGCACCCGGAAGGGCCGATGATCGCGGTGATGGCGCGCTCGCGGACGCTCATGCTCACACTCTTGAGAGCATGAAAGACGCCGTAGTAGGCGTTGACGTTCTTGATTTCGAGAATACTGTTCATACGGGGATTCGATTTTAGATTTCAGATTTTGGATTTCAGGTTTTGGATCTGGAACCTGTATTTCACTACCAGCATCCATCAATCCAAAATCCGCAAAGTCCGTTCTATCCGAACTTCCCCCTGATATACTCCTCGGTCTTTTTTTCGCGCGGGTTCGTGAAGATGGAGTCCGTGGGGCCGAACTCGACGAGTTTGCCGGACAGGAAGAACGCGGTCCTGTCCGAGGCGCGCGCCGCCTGCTTTACGTTGTTCGTCACCAGGACGACCGTGTGGCGGGTCTTCAGGTCCTGGAGCGCTTCTTCGATCTTGGCGGTCGAGATGGGGTCGAGGCCGGAGCACGGTTCGTCCATGAGGATGATCTCCGGCCGCAGGGCGAGCGTGCGCGCGAGGCAGAGGCGTTGTTGCTGTCCGCCGGAAAGGTTCATCGCCGGCTGGTTGAGGCGGTCCTGCACCTCTTCCCAGAGATAGGCCTCTTTCAGCGCGGCCTCGGCCCTCTCGAGCAGCGCCGTCCTCTGGCGCATGCCTTTGAGCCTCAGACCCAGCGTCATGTTCTCGTAGATCGAGCCCGGAAGCGGGATCGGCACGGCGAAGACGATCCCCACGCGCCGGCGTAGCTTCGTGACGTCCACGTCTTCGCCGTAGATGTCCGCGCCGTCAATGAATATCTGCCCGGTTACCTTGACACCGGGAAAAAGATCGATCATCCGGTTCAGGCAGTTCAGAAACGTAGTCTTTCCGCTCTTGGCGGGACCGATCACAGCCGTGATCTGGTTCGCCGGAAGGTTAATCGTCAGGCCGGAGATCGACTCACTCCCGTCGAAGCTGACCGACAGGTTGCTGACGCGTATCTTGTTCTGTTCGTTTTCAGTCATTTGCTGTCGAAACCGTACGATCCGGGCGTTGACGAGTAGCGAGGGAACCCGGAACCGTGCCGAGTCGCATTCCCCTCATTACTCGCTACTTCTCTCAGTAGCCCGCCCGCAGTTTCCTCCTGATCCGCGATCTCAGGATGATGGCGAAGAAGACAAGGGCGAACGTTATCACCACGAGAACGAGCACGGCGGAAAAGAGGAGCGGCCTGCTCTTCTCGATATCGGGCGACTGTGTCGCGAGGATGTAGATATGGTAGCCCAGTTGGGTGAACTGGTGGTTGAGCCGCGTGGGCAGGTAGGGCAGCGAGAACGCAACGCCGGTGAAGATGATCGGCGCGACCTCGCCGGTCGCGCGGCTTATGGCGAGGATGCCGCCGGTCAGGATGCCGCTCATCGAGTTCGGAAGGACGACGCGGGTCGTCACCTGCCACCGGCTGGCGCCGAGCCCGTACGCGACCTCCCTGTAACCGTCCGGCACGGCGCGCAGCGACTCCTCGGTGGCTACGATGACCGTCGGAAGGGTGAGCAGCGCGTAGGTCAACGCGGCCCATACTATCGCAGGCTGGCCGTAGATCGCCCGCCCGCCGTAGAAGAGCTCATCGATTCCGCCCCCGACGTACTGCACGAAGAACCCGAGCCCGAAGAGGCCGAAGACGATCGACGGCACGCCCGCGAGGTTCTGGACCGCGAGGCGGACCGCGCCGACGAGCCTCGAGTTCTTCGGCGCGTATTCGTGCAGGTAGACGGCCGTGAGGACGCCGAGCGGCATGACCGCGATGGTCATCAGGAAGACGAGCACGATCGTGCCGAAGATCGCGGGGAAGATCCCGCCTTCGCCGGCGATCCCGCCTCTCGGCGATGTGGACAGGTATTCCCAGGTCAGGCTGTCGACGCCGTTCCGGACGATCACGACGAGGAAGACGAGGATCGACAACACGATCAGCGCCGCCGCGCCGGCCGTCAGGCCGGTGAAGAACAGTTCGGAGAATCGGGCTATGAAACCCCGTCTTTTCATGCCTTTCCTTCCAGTTTCCGT
>JAVHLO010000078.1:9660-11125 GCA_031082105.1 Planctomycetota bacterium | reverse complement strand
CCGGCAGGCACAGGCGAGACGCCTGTGCTACATTCTTTCAATTTTCCGAGGAACATCTCGGACAGGATGAAAGCCACGTCCGCGTCCTCACAGGAGTAGGTGCACGCGGTCTGGACCTCCACTTCCGAGAAGTTGATCTGTTTCTTTCCCTTGCCGGTCACGTCCTCGTAGGAGATCATCTTGTGATCAAGAAACTGCAGAGCCAGCGCGGCGAGCCCGTGCGCGCGCCGGTTGGGATCGAGCAGGTACGACGCGATCATCGTGTCGCAGGCTATGCCGGCCACCCTGATCCCGCGCCTGCCAAGCACGGTGGTATCGTACTTCAGGTTCTGGCCGTACTTTTTTTTCGCCGGCTCTTCGAGGATCGGGCGAAGGAGCTCGAGCGTCCGCTTGAGCGGCAGTTGCGGAGGTGCGCCGAGATAGCGGTGGCCCACCGGGCAGTAGAATGCCCTGTGCGCGCGGGGTGAAAATGAAAGGCCGACGATCTCCGCGCTGATCGGGTCGGCGCTCGTCGTTTCGAGGTCGAACGAGAAGGCCGGCGCGGCCCGCAGTTCCGCGAGCATCGATTCGAGCTCGGCCTCCGTGGCGACCAGATGGTAGTCGTCGTACGAGATGGTCCTGGTGCGTTTGTACTTGTCGAGGAATCGCGCGAACCCCAGCCGCTCGAAGAGCGCCACGAGCTTCGCTTCGTCAGGCGGCCGCAGTCGATATTCGTCCAGCGTGGCCGGGATCGGGACATCGGTCCGGAGCGTGACGAGCTCTTTGCTCAGCCGCGCGAGCTGGGCGTTCTGCTGGAGCGACTCGCGTACCTTCGCCTTGCAGACGTCGGCCGCGTGCGAGAGAACATTCTCGAGCGTGCCGTAGTTCTCGATCAGCTCGCGGGCGGTCTTCTCTCCCACCCCCGGCACGCCCGGGACATTATCGACGCTGTCGCCCATCAGGCCCAGCACATCGACGACGCCCTCGGGCCCGACGCCGAACTTCTCCTTCACCTCCGCCGGGCCGATGACGCGGTCCTTCATCGTGTCGACGAGCACGACGGTGTCGGAGACAAGCTGCATCATGTCTTTGTCGCCCGACACGATGAAGACGGGCATGCCGGCCGCCTCCGCCTTCCTTGTCACGGTAGCGATGATGTCGTCGGCCTCGAACCCTTCCTGGGCAAGGGCGGCAAAGTTGTAGGCGCGGACGACCTCCTGGATGAACGGTATCTGCGGCACGAGGTCTTCGGGCATTGCAGGGCGATGGCCTTTGTAGTCGGGGTAGATCTTTTCGCGAAAGGTGGCGCCCTTGCTGTCGAAGACGACGGCGAGGTGGGTCGGCTTCTGCTGCTCCAACACCTTCATGAGCATCGAAACGAAGCCGAAGATCGCGTTGGTCGGGAGGCCGTCGGGCGCGGAGAGGTGTCTTATCGCGAAGAACGCGCGATAGAAATAGGCGCTGCCGTCGATGAGAACCAGCTTGG
>JAVHLO010000078.1:0-9650 GCA_031082105.1 Planctomycetota bacterium | reverse complement strand
CAGCTTGGGCGAGCGAGGGTCTTCCATGAGTGGGACTCTCCAGGGTCCATGGGTCCGGAATAGAATGCAAGCGCTTGATCGGCCGAAAACCGACACGACGCCAAGGAAACCTGCAGAATCCCGGGACTGTCCCGGCTTTTCAGCGTATCCGGTCTTTGATTCGTCGGGGGATGCCAACAGAGACTGTCCCGCCAAGGGCGTGATCCGCCTGAGATGGAAAAGAGACTTGTACGGGACCGGACGTTCTTTTGTCCCGTCAGACTCTCTTGCAGTCCCTGTTCCAGAAGCCAGTCGGGCTTGGCTTCGCTCGGAATGACATTCCTTTTTTCCTATTGGACTCTCACAATAGTCTCTGGCGTCCTTGGCGTTTTGGCGGCTCCGAACGGCTTCCGGGAAGGCGCTCAGTACGCCGACTCCATCAAGGGCAAGAGCTCGTCGGCCCGGGTGATCGCTCTCGGGTTGGTCTTCAGGCACGGGTCGACGAGTGCGAGTTCGGCGATGCGGGGGAAGTCTTCGCGCTTCACTCCGACGTCGCGGAGCTTTGTCGGGAGGCCGAGTTTTTCCACGAGCCGGTCGACCGCGGCACTTGCGGCCTCGCAGGCCATGCGCGGGCCGAGGTGGGACGTATCGATCCCCATGGCGTGGGCGACGGGCGCGCAGCTTTCCGGCTCGCGGGCGACGTTGAATCTCACGCAGTGGGGCAGGAGCGCGCCGCAGAGCGTTCCGTGCGGCATGTTTGTGACCGCGCCGATCGCGTGGGCCAGGGAGTGGATGATCCCGAGCCCCGCGTTCACGAACGCCGCGCCGGCCATCGACGCCGCGATGAGCATCGCCTCGCGCGCTTTGACATTCCCGCCGTCCTCGCAGCAGACGGACAGGTTCTCGATTATCACCCCCATTGATTCGTGCGCCAGCGCATTGCTGAACGGCGTGGCGCTCTTCGATACGAGCGCCTCGACGGAATGACAGAGCGCATCCAGCCCGGCGGTCGCCGTGAGCTTGGGCGGCATGGAGACCGTCAGTTCCGCGTCAAGGATCGCCATCCTCGGGGTGATGTACGGATCGAAGTACAGGCTCTTTCGACCGGACGCCGGATCGAAGAGCATCGCGGCCGCGCTCACCTCGCTTCCGCTCCCGGCGGTCGTGGGGATCGCGAAATGCGAGGGCGCCGGCCCTTCGAGGAAGAAGGATGCGCCGCCGGGCTTGAGCGAGGTCTTCGCGCGCATCGTGGCGGCGATCCCCTTCGCGCAGTCGATGACGCTGCCGCCGCCGACGCTCACGATGCCGTCAACCACGGCGTTGCGGGTCAGGCGGTGCCCTTCCTGAACGTGGTCGAGCGTCGGCTCACTCACGACACCGTCGTAGACCGCGGCGCATCTCGGACCGAGCAGTGCGGCGACCTTGTTCGGCAGGTCGTTGGCGGCGGCGAGGTTGCGGTCCGTCACGAGCAGCACGTGGCGCATCCCGCGCACGTCGAGTTCCGCCGGCAAGGCCCGGATCGCGCCGACGTGCATCATGACGCGTGTTGGAAAGTGGAACATCTTCGACATCGTAGTTCTCCCCTTTGAAGAATCGATTGCCCGTCATTCTGCGAAGCATGTATCGGTCAAAGAGTATGCGTGTGATGATACCCCATTTGCATCGTTGTTTCAAGGAAAACGCTGTTCCGTAGCTCGGAGACCGTGATTGGGCGCGTGAAACACGTGGCAAGCAAGCTTGTCCACTCAGGTCGCGTGCTTGGTCCACGGAGAGGTGGGGACCAATTCTCCCCAACCTGATGCGCTGCACGGTGCGGCAAAGAGTGTACCCTACAGCATCGAGGGCGACACGAAGACGCCAAGCCGCCAGATGTGAAGCGCGATCTTCCACGGCTCGACCGGCGCACTCCATAGGGCGCATACTACGCTTCCGCCGGCAACCCCGGCCAGCATTGACAGCCGGGGGGAATTGTGATAACATGACCCAACTGCGCAACCATGACCGCGCGGGGGCCGTCAGGAACGGAACTATAGCCAATGAACCTGATAGGGATCACAACATCGACCAGCGAGGGGAGCGTGGCGGTCGCGCTTGACGACCTCCACCTCGAGGAAGCGGTCTTCACGCGCGAGACCGAGCACGCGCGGAGACTCGCCCCGGCGCTCAGGGATATGCTGGTAAAGGCCGGTGTCGGCGCGCGTCACATGGACGCGATCGGGGTGGACGTCGGCCCGGGCTCTTACACCGGACTGCGCGTGGGCATCGCAACGGCGCAGATGGTCGCCATGGCGTTCGGCGCGGCGCTCATCGGCGTGTCGAGCCTCGACGCGATCGCGCAGGCGATCCCGCCCGAAGCGGATCGCCTTTGCGCGATGCTCGACGCGCGTTGGGGCAAGGTCTACGCATGCCTCTACCGGCCGGCGAAGTCCGGATGGGAACGGGACGGGGAACCGTTCCTCGCGCGGGTCGAGAACGTCCTTGACAAGATCGACGGCAGGACCGCCGTGACGGGCACCGGGCTGGAACAACACGAAGAAGCGGTTCGGAAGAGGACTCCCCGCATTGCGACAAAAGAGCTCTGGCACCCACGCGCGGCGCGGGTCGCTTCCATCGCGCGAACACGCTTCAATGCGGGCGAACGCGATCTGCCCGAGAAGCTGATGCCCGTATACTGCGTCGGAGACAAATAGACCGACGGACTTTGGAGCCTGGAATTTGGATCGGCGTCTGACAGTCCAAAATCCAAGATCCTGGCCCGGTCTATTCATGAGATTCGTTTCGCTGTCATGCCCCCGATCGCAGTCGGGGGCACCTCCTTGAGCGAAGGGCAGGACACTTGGTTGAGGAGATTCCGCCCCGCTTAAGGCGGGGTCCGCCTGCGGCGGAAACCAAGTTCGGAATGATAGGCTGTCGACAGTTTTCCTTGATTGGTGAATATTGCGGGCGGATCGTCCGCCAAGTAGAGTGAGTAGACCATATGAAAAAACACCGCGTCTGGGCTGAAGTCTCGCTCGAAAGACTGATCGCCAACCTGGAAGCCGTGAAGAAGGCGCTCAAGCCGGATGTGAAGGTGCTCGTCGTAGTCAAGGCCGACGCATACGGCCACGGCGCCGTGCCGATCGCAAGAACCTGCCTCGAGAACGGCGCCGCCATGGTCGGGGTCGGGGACTCGACCGAGGCGATCCATCTCAGGGAGGCCGGGATCCTCGCCCCCGTGCTCGTTCTCGGCGCGCTTATCGAGGAGGAGATCGGCTGGGTCGTGTCATACAATATCATCCCCACGCTTCACTCGAACTACATGGTCGACCTCGTCAACGAGGAGGCCCGGCGGCAAAACGTCCGCCTCCCGGTACACATCGATGTCGATACGGGGATGACCCGGCTCGGCGTGTCCCCCGCGCGTACGCTCGAGCTCGTGCGTCGCATCCGACTCTCGTCGAACCTCGAACTCACCGGCATCGGCACGCACCTCTCGTCCGCCTACACGGGCGATGGCGCGTTCGTGCAGCAGCAGTGCAACGCCTTCGACCACGTGCTCGCCGAACTCGAACGTATCGACGTGCGCGTGCCGTGCTGCCACGTCGCAAACAGCGGTGCGCTGATGCGGATCGCTTCCTCCAAGTTCAACATGGTCCGGCCCGGGACCGCTATCTACGGGATCGACCCGGGCACGCTGAAACAGAATAACCTCAACGTAATTCCCATCCTCTCGCTCAAGACGCAGATCTGCTACCTGCGCGGCGTGAAACCAGGCACGCCCGTGGGCTACAACAGGACGTTCGTGTCGCGAAGAGGTACGCGGATCGCCACTTTGCCGGTCGGGTACAATGACGGTTACCCGTACCTCCTTTCGAACAAGGCGCGGGTGCTCGTCCGCGGCCAGTTTGCGCCGGTCGTGGGCACGGTGACCATGGACTATCTGACGGTCGATGTCGGCCATATCCCCGAGGTCGGCGTCGGCGACGAGGTCGTGCTTATCGGCAGTCAGGGAGATAAGGAAATCTCCGTCATCGACCTCGCCAGGCTTATCGGCACGATCTCGTACGAGATCACGTGCGGGATCGGGAAGCGCGTGCGCCGCGTCTATGTCTGAACCGCACCATGCGATCCAAGCTGCCCGTCTGCGGCAAAGCGTCTCAGCGCGGGGGACGTGGCGGGTCCGACGGAAGTCCCCCTTAGCAAAGGAGGATTCAGGGGGTTGTCCGCAAGGTCCACAGGATTCGAGGATCAGAGAAGACAACCCCCTGCGTCCCCCCTTTTCCAAGGGGGACTTCGCCCCGACCGCCGTCGGGGCGAATGCGTTCCTGGATAAGGAGTCGCGCCCATGAAAAGGAGAGGCATCCTGACCCCGGCCACGCTGATCCTGCTTGTCGCCGCGGCGGCATGCCCGCCGTTCGGAAATTGCGGAGAACCGGGTGAATACTGGCCGTCCGCGACGGAATGGCGCGCGATCACACCGGCCGAGGCGGGAATGAACGGCGCAAAAGTCGACGAAGCCCTCGCGTTCGCGGAGAAAAACAACTCCGACGGCGTCGTCGTCGTGCGCAAGGGGAAGATCGTCGCGGAAAAATACTGGAAGGGCCGCATCGAAACCACGGCCAGCGATATCTGCTCCGCCCAGAAGAGTATCGACGCCATCCTCATCGGCATGGCGATCGATGCAGGGCTCATCAAGGGCGTCGAACAGCCCGCTGCGGACTTTCTCACCGAATGGAAGGGCACGCCGAAAGAGAAAATCACCGTACGGCACCTGCTCACAATGACCTCCGGGCTCTACTCGTCGATGAAATCGGACCTCTTCGACGCACTGCGCGCCAAGAACCAGACCCGCTACGCGCTCGATCTCGAACTCGCGCACGAGCCCGGAACATTCTGGACCTACAACAACCCTGCCTACGGGCTGGTCAAGACCGTCTACGAACGCGCCTCGGGCAAGGGCGCGGACGACTTTGCGAGGGAAAAACTCTTCACGCCGCTCGGCATGGGCAACACGCGGATCGCGTGGCACGCGCTCGGGGAGCGGTTCCAGTTGAAGCACCATTCCTTCGAGTGCTCGTGCAAGGACCTTGCGCGGTTCGGCCTCTTCATCCTGCGCGGCGGCAAGTGGAACGGCAAGCAGCTCGTGAACACGGACTTTCTCAAGGCGGCGACCACGAAGTCGCAGGAACTCAACGACGCCTACGGCTACCTGTGGTGGCTGAACGGCGGTCAGGCCTATAAGCTGCCGTACGACGACCAGCGAAAAAAAGGCATGCTCTTTCCGAGTTGTCCCGTGGACACGATCTCCGCGATGGGCGCGAAGGACAGCCGGCTCTACATCGTCCCGAGCCTTGATCTTGTCGTCGTGCGGCTCGGCGAGAACGCGGATAGCTCGCGGGCGGGCAACAGGCTCGCGGGCGTGCTCGGCGGGTTCGACGACACGTTCCTGGGCATGGTCTGCAAGTCGGTCCGCGCGCCTGATCCGGGCTGCGACCGTGAGGGGGCGGCCGAAACACCGGTGAATGATGGCAAAGACGGCTCTTCCGGCAAAGCTCCCGAAGAAGCGCCTGCCGCCAAGCGACTCAGGTATAACGCGGGGCTCCGGATACTGGGCTTCGCCTACGAGCCGCCGGGCGCGGCCAAAGAGACCGTTTGGGCGGCGGTCTGGTACCCGGCCGACGCGGAGCAGCGGAAGTACGGCTACACCGATTTCGTCGGCCCGAAGGGCACGGCCTCGGGCGAGGTCGCGCTCGACGCGCCGTTCGCGCGCTCCGCGGGACCATGCCCGCTCGTGATTTTTGCGCACGGCGGATTCTCCTGCGGGTACGGGTCGGCCTTCATCTCAGAACACCTCGCGAGAAACGGTTACATCGTCGTCGCGCCCGACTACATCGATACGCGCGCGCCGGACTACAGGGAGCAGATCGCGTTCTCGCGCATCAAAGAGGGCAATGCCGAAAATCCGCTGCGCGTCCTCATGGCCGCGCGTCAGTTCGTGGAGGACATGGCGGCGGACCGGGCCCTGTTCCTTTCGTACCTCGAAGAGCACCGGTTGCGCCACACGACATTCGTGATCGACGAGGCGCTGAGGCTGAACGCCTCCGCCGATTCCTTCCTGCACGGCTCGGTGCGCGCGGGCGCGATCGGGATCTTCGGCCATTCGGAGGGCGGCCTCACCGTGCTCGGCAAGATCGGCGCGCACCCCGTCAAGGAGTTCAAGGACGCGAGAATCAAGTGCGCGCTCACGCTGTCCGCGCCGGTCTTTCCGTTCGAAGAGACGCTGGGCGGAGTTGACGTGCCGCTCATGGCGCTGGTGGGCGATAATGATTCGCCCGCGGTCCACCCGGAACTGCCGAGGCGGATGGTCTTCGACAAGGTCGCGCCGCCGAAGTACTACCTTGTCCTGAAGGACGGCACGCATTTTTCGTTCGGGAACAGCGTGGCGCAGGGCGAACCGCTCCCGAAGGCGGTCGAGACGAACCCGCAGGCGCGGGCGCTGTGCGCGTATTCGCTCGCGTTCTTCGACAAATACCTGCGCGGCGACGCGGAATCCGCGGCCGTTGTGCTCGACCAGGCCGACCCGGCGTGGGCGTACTACGTCAGGGAAGAAAACAAAGGCGAGCAGAAAGAATGGGGCGCAGAACCGCCGGCGTCGACGAAGAAGACCGGCTACCTCGACGGGCTGCGGGAACATCTGCGGAAGAAATGAGACCCGCCGCGCCGCGAGGGACCGAGCAAGCGACAGAGACTGGAGGGGCGTGGAACGCCGGCGGGTCTGTGTCCCGGCCGGGGAATGGATCTGCGCAAGTCCCCCTTGGCAAAGGGAGATTCAGGGGGTTGTTTGGTGCGGGCCTGACGGCCGGGCATCTCGGCGTGCTGGGCGTGGGCGGCGAGTAGGTGAGCTGTGAGACTCGCCGGCCTGACGGCCGGGCGTCTCGTCCAGTGTACTCCGCAAAGGAAGAGAGTCAATAGGAAACCCAGCCGCAAGGCTGGGAGCCTCACCGCCTGCCTGCACAGTGGGGGAGAGAAAGGCTCGGAAGCCCCCCAGCCGTAAGGCTGGGAGGGTCACAGCCGGCCTACGATGGCCGGCCCAAGGAAGAAAGGGATGGAACTCTTTTCTTCTCCGGAGGTTCAAAAGATGAGCAGGTCGCGTCTGTTGTCCGCAATCCTCTTCGCGCTGGCCCTCTTCCCGGTTTCCGCCGAGGCCTGGGAAGTCATCATCACCAAGACCGGTGAAACCGTCGAAGGGGTCGTCGTCAAGGAGACGGAAGAGGAGGTGACCGTCAACATTTACTTCTCCGCCATTCCGGGCATGGAGTACGAGCTGAGGGTCCTCGCGAAGAAGATGATCGCGAAGCGACAGACTAAGGACCGGCCGTTCGAGACCTACTTGACCAAACGCGCGGCGATCAAGGCGGACGACGCCGACGGCCATTACCAGTTGTCGGTCTGGTGCAAGGAGCAGAAGCTGGCCGCCGAGATGAACGACGAGCTTCAGGCCGCGCTCGATATCCAGCCCGACCACAAGGACGCGCGCGCGGCACTCGGCGACTCAAAGGCGGACAAGTACCTTGCCGACCGGAAGAAGGAGAAAGAGGTCTTCCGCCCGCTTGAAGAAAAATACGTCGCCTGCGAAGACCAGAAGGAACAGAAGTCGATCTACGCCGAGCTGAAGAAGCAGGGCTACAAGAACCCCCAGCACTACCTCGATCGGATCGCCCGATCGATGAAACAGACGAAGGGGCAGACGACCGACGTCCGGCTGACGCTCCTCTCCGACAAGGTGCCCGGCGTGTACACTCTTTACGTCCCCGAATCGTACGACCCGTGGAAGCCCTACCCGCTCGTCCTCGGCCTGCACGGCGGCGGCGCGGCCGGCAAGGCCGGCGAGTTTGTGAACGGGACCGGCAAGGATACCATGCCCTTTTACAGCGGACCCGCGGCCAAGAAGAACTGGATCGTCGTCTGCCCGAACGCGCTCAGGGCCCCGTGGCGCGAAACAGAAAACGAGGCGCTCCTCGAAGCGTGCCTCAAGGAGATCGAGCTCTCCTTCAACGTCGACCTGAACCGCGTCTACCTCGTCGGCCACTCGATGGGCGGCTGGGGCACGTGGCATTTCGGCCCGAAATGGTGCGACCGGTTCGCCGCGATCTCGCCGAACTCCGGCGGCGGCTCGAACGGGATCGCGCAACTCGTCAAGACCCAGACGCCGATCTACTTCTATCATGGCGCGGACGACAACGTCTGCCCAGTCCCCGATTCGCGCCAGGCTGCGAAGTCGCTGAAAAAATCGACCGCCGATTTCGTCTACACCGAGCTGCCCACGACCGGTCACGGTTTTCCCGGCAATGTCGTTGACGACATATTCAACTTCTTCGACCTGAAACGGCTCGCCGTCCAGGGCGGCGGCGGCAAGTCGGCGCCGTTCGCCCGCTCGCTGGGCGCGCGCTCGTCGTTCCTCATGGACCTGACGCCGGAAGAGACGAAGTACCTTGCCAAGCTCGGTGCGACAGGCGACTCCGCCGCGGCGGGCGCAAGCAAGACGAAAGGGTTCGTCGAACAGTTGAGCCTCGGCGGCCGCAACGGAGAAGAGGCGGCAAAGAAGCTCATCGAACTCGCGGATAAGACCACGCTCAGGCCGCTGTCCCAGGTGCTGCTCAAGGGGACGAGCGCGGACGCGAGGAAGTTCGCCGCCGATGTCCTCGCTGAGATCGGCGATAAGTCGGTCGTCCAGCCGCTATGCCAGGCGCTCGCGGACGCAGACCTCGCCGTGCGCGCGGCCGTGGCGCGCGCGCTCGGCAAGATCGCCGAGCCCAAGGTTGTGCCCGCCCTGCTCCAGGCGCTCGACGCGCAAGGGAAGGAGCTCGAATCCAAAAAGACGAAGGGGAACGAGATCGAGGATGCTGATTGGGAAAAGAACCTCGACGTGCTCGGCTGGCTCACGTGGTCGCTCGGCAAGCTCGGCGCGGGCGATAAACGGGTCCACACCGGGATCGTCAATATCTGCGCAACCAAGGTGCTCCTCGCGGATGTCGTCGTCCCGCACGACAACCTCTCCTCGTACGAAGACCCGAAGACGGTAAGCGAGCGGTTCTGTCTTGTCGTCATCACAGCGTTGAAAGAGCTCGGGCAATCGACCACGGCGGAGACGGTCAAGAAGCTGATGGCCAGGTTCCCCGCGTGCCAACCCGTCCAGGACGCCGGCAAGGAGGCGCTCGAAAAACTCGGTTCGACCCCGGAATAGCGCGCCCGGGCAGGCGACTGAAATGACCACAGAGGCACGGAGGCACAGAGAATCACTGAAAGCAGCATTGAAAGTTCACGCTTTTCTCCGTGCCTCTGTGTCTCTGTGGCGAAAGAAGGTTTGCTTTGCTGGAGGAGTGTACTGCGCCATGACTACACGCATGCCGCTCGCGGTTCTTCTTATTCTCTGCTGCGGTCTCTTCCCCGCTGTCGCCGGCCGGGGTCTTGCACAGGAACAGCAACCACCGCCGCTGCCGACGGAACGGCCGGAGGCAAAGAACAGGCTCACGGCCGATCAGTTGCTCAAGCTGCTCGAACGGCTCGTGGGCGACGACCGCGCCGGTCGACACGAGGCCGCCGCGGTCATCGGCGCCGCGCCGAACCTGGCGGAGCTGGCTCGCGACCCCGCAGTCGCCGCCGTCGCCGCGATCAAGGTCGTTGTCGAAGAC